>NZ_JBHVPD010000064.1:0-61613 GCF_042887525.1 Kitasatospora sp. NPDC057936 | reverse complement strand
CCCCACTTCACCCCCACCCCCCGCACACCGATATTTGGGGGGGTGTGGTGGGGTCTTTTTTTTTTCTACGACCCCGCGCCGGGGCGGCGGGGGCCCGCCCCCGCCGAACCGGACCGGTCCGAGACGGAGAAGCGCCCCCGCAGCCGGCTGAGCGCCCGCCAGGCCGCCGCCCGGGCGGCCCGCCAGGTGCAGGAGCTGACCGGGAACCCACCCGAAGGCGTCACCTCGCTGGAGCGCGACGAGGAGGGGTGGCGGATCGGGGTCGAGGTCCTGGAGTCCCGCCGCGTCCCGGACTCCACCGACATCCTGGCGGTCTACCGGGTCGTCCTGGACGAACGGGGAGGTCTCGTGTCCTACCAGCGCGAACGGCGCTACCACCGCGGCCGCGTCGACCCGGAGGAGACACCGTGAACGGCCACGACAATTTCGGACCGCCGCTGCCGGCGAACTACCGCACGCCGCCCGCCCCGCAGCCGGCCAACCTCGCCGATCTCCTCGAACGGGTCCTCGACAAGGGCATCGTCATCGCGGGGGACATCCGGGTGAACCTGTTGGACATCGAACTGCTGACGATCAGGATCAGACTCCTCGTCGCCTCGGTCGACCGCGCCCGCGAGATGGGGATCGACTGGTGGGAGCACGATCCCGGGCTCTCCTCGGGCCGGCGCGACCTCGCCGTTGAGAACCGGCGCCTGCGCGAGCGGATCGGTGAACTGGAGGCCGCCGCGAGCGATCCGGAACGTCCGGCACCAGGTGGCTGCTCCGATGAGGCACAGGCCCCACCCACCCGGCGTCGGCCCCCACGCGCAGGGAAGGCGTCATGATCCATGTCACCTGGCTCTACGCCGTCGTCCCGGCAGACCGGCGCTCCGAACTGCGCCGATTGCACGAACTGCGCGGCGTCGCGGCGGAACCCCTCCGCGCGCTGAGCGGCCCGGGCCTCGCGGCCGTGGTCGGATCGGTGCCCCGGGCCGACTTCGACGAGCGGCCCCTGCACGCCCACCTGGAGGACCCGGTCTGGCTGGAGCACGCCGTCCGTGCCCACCACCGGGTGGTCGAGGCCCTCGCCCGCACGGGCCCGGCCCTGCCCCTGCGCTTCGCCACGCTGTACCACGACGACGCCCGCGCGCAGGCGCTGCTCCGCGAGCGCCACGACGAGCTCGCCGAGGCGCTCCGGCGGATCGACGGGCGCACCGAATGGGGCATCAAGGCGTACCTCGCCCACCGGCCGAGTCAGGAGGAGGAGGAGACCGGCGCCGAGAAAACGGCCCGGCCCGGCACGGCCTACCTGCTGCGCCGGAAGGCCTTGCGGCAGCAGCGCGGGGAAGCCGTGCGACAGGCCTCGGAAGACGCGTGGAGCATCCACGCGCAACTCTCCGGGTTGGTAGCCGCGGCGGCCCTGCACCCACCGCAGTCGGCGGAGGCCAGTGGCCGCACCGAGCCCATGGTCCTGAACGGCTCCTACCTCGTCGACCTCGTCGATCGGAAGCGCCTGGAGGACGCCGTGGCGGCCCTCGCGGACCGTCACCCGCAGCTCCGGCTGGAGCTGACCGGTCCCTGGCCGCCCTATTCGTTCGCCGACCCCGAGGGGAAGGCGCCGTGAGCAGCCCGGACCGACGGGCCGAAGACCGGTCCGGCGCTCTCTCGCCGGCCGGTGCCGAGCGCGTGGCGCTCGTCGACCTCCTCGACCGCGTACTGGCGGGCGGCGTGGTCATCGCCGGCGAGATCACCCTCGCCATCGCCGACGTCGACCTGGTGCGCATCAGCCTCCGGGCGCTGGTGGCCTCCGTGCGCTCCGCGACCCGGACCGTCGAAGGCACCGTGACCGTGCGGGACGAGGAGTCGCCGTGACCGCGCGGTCGCCGCAGGAGCCCCACGGAGCCCGTGTCGCCCGGCGTGTCGCCGTAGACCCGGAGACGGTGGGCCGGGACCTCGCCTGCCTCGTCCTCACCGTGGTCGAGCTCTTGCGGGAGCTCATGGAGCGGCAGGCGCTGCGCCGCATCGACGAGGGCGACCTGAGCGAGGACCAGGTCGAGGCGCTGGGCGTGACGCTGATGGCCCTGGAACAGCGGATGGATGAGCTGCGCGACCACTTCGGCCTCGCGCCGGAGGACCTCGACATCGACCTCGGCCCGCTCGGGCCGCTGCTCGGGTCCGGCCCCTGAATCGGATCAGTCGAAACGGGTCCGCGGAATGCGGATGAAGGAGGAGTTGAACGGAGGAATCGGGGCAGACGCCCCAGGACAACGAACGGAACGAGGAGGAAGCCGTGGGCGCTGGAAAGAAGATCGCACACACCGCCGAGACCGCGAAGGGCAAGGCCAAGGAGGCAGCCGGCAAGGCGGTCGGCAACGAGCGGCTCGTCGCCAAGGGCAAGGCGGAGCAGGTCAAGGGCGACCTCTCCCAGGCGGGCCAGAAGGCGAAGGACGCACTGAAGCACTGACCGCCTCCCGCTCGTGCGGAGCCGCGCGCCACCGTCCCCGACCGTGGCGGGCGGCTCCGGGTGCGCCCCGGGCGGTCCCCAGGGACGGGCTCGGCGACTCTCGACGGCCCGCGGCTCGGAGGACTGCCTCTCACCCCGTCGCCCATCCTGCGGGCCCGCCACGGCCCGTGCGACGCTGGCGGGTCATCGGCCGGGGTTGGCCAGCGTGGCGGCGGACTCCAGCAGCAGCGCGTGGACGAAGGACTGCGGGAGGTTGCCGCGCAGCTGGCGCTGGGCGACGTCGAACTCCTCCGCGTACAGGCCGGCCGGGCCACAGGCCGCGCGGTTGCGCTCGAACCACCGCACCGCCTCGATGTCGTTGTGTTGCTGGTGCTCGGCGAGGGCCATGACGAAGCCGCATAGCAGGAACGCTCCTTCGGCGTCCTCCAGGGGACGCTGGTCGTGGCGGAAGCGGTACAGGTAGTGGTCCTGGCCGAGGTCCCGCCGGACGGCGCGGAGCGTGGCCGTGGTGCGGGGATCGTCGGCCGGGAGGGCGCCGCGCAGGGCCGGCAACAAGAGGGCCGCGTCGACATCGAACCGGCCGGGTGAGCGCCGCCAGTGGCCGGCGGGGTGCAGGCAGTCGGCGGAGGCCTCGGCGACGATCAGGTCTGCCAGCGTCTCCCAGCCGGCCGCGCGCCCGCCGCCCGCGCCGGGGGCGGCGGCGATCGCGCGCAGCCCGGCGGCGCAGATCAGGCGGCTGTGCGTCCACCGGTCGGCGTCCAGCTCCCAGATGCCGGCGTCCGGCTCCCGGTGGCGGGCGGCGATCGCGTCGGCGGCGGTGAGCGCCGCGCGCCAGCCGTCCGCGTCCAGGCGGTCGCGGCGGGCCGCGGCGGCGAGCAGGAGGAGGCCCTCGCCGAAGACGTCGAGCTGGAACTGGCGGTTGACGTGATTGCCGACGACGTCGAAGCCGCCAGGGTAGCCGGGCAGGTCGAGGGTGCGCTGGTCCGGTACGGGGCCGCCGGTGGCCGTGTAGGCGGGGGCGAGCGCCGGGCCGTCCTCCAGCAGGCGGGCGGTGACGAACCGTACGGAGCCGTCCGTCAGCGCGTGCCCGCCGGCGGCCGCGGCGGCCTGGCCGATGTACGCCTGGTCGCGCACCCACACGTAGCGGTAGTCGTAGTTGCGCCCCTGCTCGGCGCGCTCGGGCAGGCTCGTCGTGGCGGCGGCCACGGTGCCTCCGCCGGGGCCGGTCAGACCGGCGAGGACGGCGTGGGCGTGGCGGGCGTCGCGCTGCCCCATGGTGCCGGCCAGGTCGGGCACGCAGGCCGCCCAACCGGCCTCGGTCGTCCGCCACAGGGAGTCCGCCGGGGTGGGCGGCGGAAGGTGCTGATCGGAGATCTCCAGGACGAGGTCCCGTCGGCCACCGGCCTCCAGGAGCACCGTGGCGTGGAGCGCCGCGCCGTCCGGCCGGGCCTCGGGGGCACCGGTCAGGCGTACGTGCAGTCCGCCGGTGCGGCCCGTCCAGGTGCCTCGCTCGTCGCGGTGGAGCTTGTGCAGGGGGTGTGTGCCGAAGCCGGCCGCCGGGCACAGGTGGACGTCCACCCGGGCGTCCCCGTGGACGGCCTCGATCCGGCGCAGAAGGACGGCGCGGTGCCGGTCGCCCGGGTGGACGAGGGCCTCGCGGCATTCGACGATCCCAGCCGTGGTGATCCAGCGGCTGCGCCAGACGAGGCCGCCCGGTTCGTAGTAGCCGCCCCAGACGAACGGCTCGGCGGGAGTGACGGAGTACCAGCCGGGGCCGCCGATGAGGGCGGCGAACACGGCGTCGTCGTGCCATGCGGGGGCGCACATCCAGACGATGTCGCCACGTGGTCCGAGGAGCGCGCCGCGCCGGCCGTCCGCGAGCAGGGCGTAGTCCCGCAGGGCGTGCGGGGCGGGGGCGGTGGTGTCGGGTGTACTCAACTGCCCACCTCCTGCGGAGTTTTGACCGGTCATACGAACTGCGGCAGGACCTGCTCGCGGTAGAAGCGGTAGAAGTCGAAGAACCCCTCCTGTTCCTGACCGATCTGGCCGACGTACACCTCGTCGAACCCCGCGTCGACGTAGCCGCGCAGCCGGTCGGCGTGATCCCGGGGGTCGTCTCCGCAGGTGACCGCCTTGGCGACCATCTCCTCCGTGACCAGCTCGGTGGCCTGCTCGAAGTGGCTCGGCGTGGGCAGCACCTGGGCGAGCTCGCCGGGCAGCAGCTCGCTGGGCCAGAGCCGGTGGACGGCCTTGACCGCCCGTACCCGGTCCTCCGACCAGCACACCTTCACGCCGCCGAGCACCGGCCCTGCGCTGCCCGCGGTCCGGTAGCGCCCGATGAGCTCGGTGTCCGGGGTCATCGTGACGAGACCGTCCGCGTCGTTCCACGGGTGGTAGTGGTCGGAGATCGCCAGCCGGGTGAAACCGGCCCGCTCCGCCAGCCGGGCCTGCTCGACCAGCTGGGCGGGGGTGAACTCCTCGCAGGACAGGAAGTAGCCGAACGCGGTCATGGCAGCCTCGGTTCGTCGATGGCCTCGTGGTCCTTCGCAGGAGCGGCTTACCGGGCCCGGCCCGGCGAAACCTCGTCGCTGTTTGCCGGGCCCGGAGCCGGGTAGCCGGAGCGGTCCCAGAGACTCCGATTCCGGAGGTGACCCCCATGGACGCGCGCGAAGGCGGCGGCCCGGCCGGAGCCGTCCGCACACCCGACCGGCCCGATGCCGGCGGACCGGCGTGCTACCGCCCGTCGGATCGAGCGGACGACGAGAGCGGGGAGCAGGGCGATGCGGAGGCCTATGCCGTCCTCGGCGAGGACTGAGGCCCGGACGGGACAGGCGGCTCCCGGTGACTCCGGGACGCCCCCACGGCCTTCGCGCGCCGCCCGGCGGCCGGCGCACCACCGCCCCGGCCGCCGTCGGCCCGGCGTGGGCCACGGCGTCCCCTACCCTGCTCAGGCCTGGGCAGGGATCGCAGCCTGAGGAGGCGGCCCGATGGACGACACACCCCAGGGCGGCGCCGGCGGCGTGCCGCTGCACCATGAGGCGCCCGAGCCGGAGGACCACGAGCGGCCCGCGGACACCGTGAAGACGGTCCGGGCGGGAAAGCCCGTCGCGGAGCAGAAGGCCGCGCCCGCCGAGCCGGACGAAACGGCCGGGCCGGACGAAACGGCCGGGCCCGACGAAACGGCCGGGCCCGACCGGACGTCCTCGCTCTGACCACGTGCCCCGCCCTCCGCGGCCGCCGTCACGGCCGCGGAGGGCGGGCCCGCGCGTGTGCGACCGGGCCGCCGCTGGGTAGGCGCGACCGCGACGGGAGGTACCACCGTGTCGGCGTACGAAGAGAAGGAGCTTGGCGGAGTTCTGGCGCGGGTTCTGGCCCGGTCCAGGGCGAGCGGACCGGGCGACCTGCCAGGCCTGGTGCAGGACGCGGTCCGCGACCTGGGCGGGACGGGAGCGCGGGTGTTCCTGGCCGACGTCCAGCAGCGACACCTCGTGCCACTGCCGGACCCGCGGACCGGCGACCCGGGCGACCCCCTCGACATCGAGACCACGCTCGCGGGCCGCGCCTACCGGCTCCAGCACACCCAGGTCTCCACCGGGCCGCCGCCGATCGGCTGGTTCCCCCTGGTCGACGGGATCGAGCGGATCGGCGTGCTGCGCGTGGAGGCCCGGACGGGGGAGCCGGAGGAGGCCGGCCGATGGGAGGCCCTGGCGGCCCTCGTCGCCTTGCTGGTGGTCTCCAAAACCGCGTTCAGCGACGTGATCGTCCGCACGACGCGCGACCGGCCGATGAGCCTGCAGGCCGAACTCCTGTGGGCCTTCCTGCCGCCGCGCACCATCGGCACCCGGACCGTCACCTCCAGCGCGGTCCTCGAACCCGCCTACGACGTCGGCGGGGACGCCTTCGACCACTCCGTGGTGGGCGGGCGCCTGCACCTGTCCGTGTTCGACGCCATGGGACACGACCTCGCCTCCGGCGGAGCCAGTTCGGTCGCACTGGCCGCCTGCCGCAGCACCCGCCGGGCCGGCGGCGACCTGGCGGCGATCGCGCGGGCCATCGACCGCACACTGGGCCGCTGGATCCCCGACCGGCTGCTCACCGCCGTCGTGGCCGACCTGGACGCGGCCACCGGCGAACTCGCCTGGATCAACTGCGGCCACCCGGCGCCGCTGCTCATCCGCGGCCGGCACGTCGTCGCGGGCGCCCTGGAACGGCCGGCCGAACTGCCCCTCGGACTGGGCTTCCACGACCGCGGCCCGCAGCCCGTCCACCACATCAGGCTCCAGCCCGGCGACCGGGTCCTCGTCTACACCGACGGCGTCACCGACGCGCGCTCACCCAGCGGGGAGACCTTCGGCGAGGAGCGCCTGACGGACGCTCTCGTCCGCCACATGGCGAGCGGCGAACCCGCCCCCGAGGCCCTGCGTCACCTGATCCACTCGCTGCTCGCCCACCAGGACCACCGCCTGCGCGACGACGCCACGATCGCCCTCGCCGAGTGGCACCCCGACGGCCGGGGCCGGTGACGGCCGCGCCCGGCGCGCAGCCCGGGTCGAGCCGCGATCTACGGCGAGGTCCGACCCGTGGTGCCGTCGTCGGGATCCGGCGGAGGATCGTCGTTCTCGAAGGCCACGTCGACCTGCTGTTCGGGGCGGCGTTCCTCCTGGCGGGCGATCGCGCTCAGCACCTGTTCGTCGGCGTCGGTGAGCGGCGGCTGGAGCAGGCTGCGCGGCCACAGGCGGCGGGCCAGCACGACGTTGGCCTCCGCCGTGTAGACGGTGATCTGCGCGGCCAGGTAGAGCCAGGACAGCAGGCCGATCACGGTGGCGAAGAAGCCGTAGACCTGGCCGGCGTGGCGCAGCTCGTGCACGACGAGGAGGGAGCCGAACGCCTGGAGGACGGTGAACAGCGGGCCCGCGACCGCGCAGCCCGGGCGGAGCGCGCGGGTGGGGACCTCGCGCGGGGTGAGGACGCGGAAGCAGGCCAGGCACAGGGCGGCGTTCAGGAGCGCGGAGACGATCAGACCGCCGATGCGGGCGGCGGGCCCGCCGAGGGAGGAGGCGACGACCGAGGCGGCCCCGGTGCCGAGGACCAGGCCGCAGCCGAGCACCACCAGGAGCAGGAGGCTGCGGCCCAGGCGCGGCCAGTAGCCGGGCCGGCGCACGCCGGGGACGTTCCAGATCTCGGCCATGGCGTGCTGGAGCACCTGGGCGATGCCGAGCGCGCCGTAGAGCATGAACAGCATGCCGACCACCAGGGCGAACCCGCTGCCCTGGAGGGAGTGGACGTTCTGGCGGAGCTGGTCGCCGATGATCGGGAAGTCCGCGAGGGCGGAGTTGAGAACGGACTTCTGCGCGCCGGGGCTGCCGTGCAGGACGAAGCCGAGGACGGTGCTCAGCAGGAGGAGCAGCGGGATCAGGGCGAGGAAGCCGTAATAGCCGATGAGCGCGGCGAGCAGTCCGCCCCGGTCGTCGCCGTACTTCTTGACCACGCCGACGACAACGGCGGTGGGGCGGTGGCGCTGCTGGTAGCCGTCCACCGAGCGCAGGGCGCGTTCGACCGGGTTCATGCCGTCCTCCTCCGCACGCCGGGGGTGCGGACCCGCCACGGACCGGGCCCGCGCGGGTGCGTCTGCCCGCTGGGCCGGTCCGTACGCCACATGGGCGCGAACGGGACGGGAAGCCCTAGCCTGGAGGGGTACCCAGGTGGCGAAGGTGATCCGGATGAAGGACTTCTCCGAGGTCAACGGCTGGACGGTCGTCCCGCTCTTCGGCGACCTCGACGACTTCGCGGCCCCCGAGCTGCGGAAGCTGTTCGACGTGCTGATCGACGGCGGCGCGCCCCGGCTGGTCATGGACCTGACCGCCGTCGGCTTCGTCGACTCCACCGGCCTCAACGCCCTGCTGGGCGCCGCCCGCCGGGTGCGGGAGCGGCACGGCGCGCTCCGGCTGGCCGGGGCGGTGCCGCAGGTGCGGGACGTCGTGGAGCTGAGCGGGGTGGAAGCGGTGCTGCCGCTCTTCCCGGACGTGGCGGCGGCCTGTGGCTGAGTACCGGTCCCCGGCGGGAACCGCCCGGGCGGACGACACGAGCGTGCTGCTGGCAGCGGTGGACCGGCTGCGCGCCGAGGCGGAGGGGCTGCGCCGGGCGATGCGCACCCGGGGCGTGATCGAGCAGGCGAAGGGCATGCTCACCGAGCGGCTCGGCTGCACGCCGGACGAGGCCTTCGGCCACCTGGTCCGGCTGTCGCAGGACACCAACCGGAGGGTCGCGGACATCGCCGCCGGGCTGGTCGGCCTGGCGGCACCGATCGCGGACCTCGCCGGGGACGAGTCGCTCCAGGAGGCCCTCGACGAGTTCGTCCGGCCCGTGCGGCACCCGCCCGTGCTCGTGGCACCCGCCTCCGGGCCGCCGGTCCCCGCGCCGCCGGGCGGCGCTCGTTCTGCTCCATTGCCCGACCTGGCCGCCCGCTATCACTTGGCCGTCTCCGCGCTGTCCGGAGCGGAGACGCCGGAGGAACTGGCGCGGCTGGTGCACGAGGTGGCCATGGCGCCGCTCGGCGTCGTCGCCGTCGTCCTCGGTCTGCTGGAGCCGGACGGCGCCCTCGCGCTGATCGGCAGCCACGGCGTGGAGCCGCGCCGGGTCAGCCAGTGGCGGCGCATCCCGCCGGAGACCGGGGTGCCGCTGGTCTCGGCCGCGCACGGCGGCGGCATGGTGTGGGAGTTCGACGCGGACGACGCGGCCGGCCGGTCGCCCGAGACCGGCCGGATCGTCCCCGGCCGGACGGCCTGCGCGGTGCCGCTGCGCAGCGGGGACCGGATCGTCGGGGCGATGAGCCTCGGCTGGGACGGCCCGCCCGAGCGGGCCCGCGCGGCCACCCGGTACGTCGAGGCGCTGGCCGGCCTGGTGGCGGGGCACCTGCTGCGGGTGGCCGTGGTCGGGGGCGGGGAGCCGGGGCTGGTGGTGCCGGGCGGCGAGTACTGGTTCCGCGGCGTGCTGGACGCGATGTTCGAGCCCGTTCTCGTGCTGTCCGTGGTCCGCGAGGGCGGCGAGGGGACGGTCACCGACCTGCGCGTCAGGTACGCGAACGAGGCGGCCGGCCCCGCCCCGATGGTCGGGCGGCGCCTGACCGAGATCCTCCCCGGGCTCGTCGCGACCGGGGTCTTCGCCCGGATCCTCGATGCCGCCGAGACCGGCATCCGGTACGACGGCCGGGCCGGCGACTTCACGGGTGCCGGGCCCGGGACGGTCCTCGTCGTACGGGCGGTGCCGTTCCTCGACGGCCTGCTCCTCACCTGGCGCCCACGGGACGGCGCCGCCGAGCGCGCGGCGGGGACCGGTGACACGCAGCGGTTGGCCGGCGTCGGAACCTTCGCGTGGAGGCGCGGCGAACCTGGCCTGGAGCTGTCGGAGGAGGCCCGGCGGCTGCTCGGCCTCGCCCCTGGGCAGCCCGGCCCGGTCACCGCGGTCGAGGTACTGGCGTGCGTGGACCGGTCGGACCGCGCCGCCGTGCGGGCGCTCGCCAGGCTCCTGTTGGGCGGGCGGCACCCGGGCCCCGTGGACGTCGCCGTCAGGCCGGCCGGGGCGGGGACGCGGACGGTGCGGATCAGCGCGGAGGCCGTCACCGATCCGGCCACCGGACGAGCGAGCGACGTGCGGGGCGTCCTCCAGGACGTGACCGAACGGCGCCGCACCGAGCAGGACCTGGCCGGGGTCCGGAGCAGGCTCGCCGAGCAGCAGCGCCGCACCGCCGCGGAACACCGCACCACCCGGGCCCTCCAGAACGCGCTGATGGCCGCCCCGGACGAGCCGGAACCGCCGATCGCCGGCCTCGACCACGCCGCCCGCTACGTGCCCGCCGGGGACCACCGGCGGGTGGGCGGCGACTGGTACGACCTGACCGCCCTGCCCGGTGGCCCGGTCCTGCTCGCGGTCGGCGACGTCAGCGGGCACGGCCTGACGGCCGCCGTGGGAATGTCCGAGCTGCGCTACGCCCTGCGCGGGCTCTGTTACGCGGGCCTGGGCCCGGCCGCCGCGCTGGGCCGCCTCAACACGGTGCTCTGCCGCCGCGGCGGCAACCGGATCGCCAGCGTGTTGTGCGGCCTGCTTGAGCCGGCCGCGAACACGCTCACGTGGAGCGCGGCCGGTCACGCGCCCCCGGCCCTCGTGCGCGGGGCGGTCGCGGACCTCGCCGACGGCCCCACCGGAACCGTCCTCGGAGCGCTCGCCGACGTCCGGTACCGCGACACCGTCCAGCCGTTGCTGCCCGGCGACACCGTGCTGTTCTGGACCGACGGCCTGATCAACCGACGCGACGCCGGCACCGGCCGCCCCGACCGCCTCCTGCGCGCCGCCGAGGAGTGCACCGTCGAGGAATCCGCAGCGCCCGCCCTCGCGGAATGCCTCGACCACATCGCCGACCGCCTCGGCGGCCCCAATCCGGCGGACGACAGCTGCCTCCTCGCCGTCCGGCTCCGAGCCGCGCGTTAGTCCGCGCCCGGACGGGGAAGCCGCACCGGCGGACCGGGGGACGGCCGTGCGAGGAGGCAGGACACGATGGAACGGAGAGCACCCACCGCGACCGGGCGCGAGACGCGGCACGACCGCGGGCTGGACGCCCTGGTGAGCGGGCTCGCCTTCGGGCTGCGCAGCCGGGCGTGGGAGGTCGTGCGGGGGGTGCGGCCCGGGACGCTCCTGGCGCTGGTGCTGCTGTCGCTGGGCCTGCTCGTGGCCGGCCTGTGGACCGCGCCGGCGTCCGCCGTCTGGGCGTTCGCCGGCTGCTCGGCCCTGATACTCGCGATCGCCGTCGTGGTGCTGCGCGCCTGTGTCGTGGCCGACGGGAGCAAACGGTGACCGGCCCGTTCGGCCCGCGCGGCCCGCTGTCCGCGGCGGTGCTGGGCCTGGTGTCCGCCGGACCGCCCGGCGCAGGGCGGCTGCTCGCCCCGCCGGGCCCGTTCACCGACCCGTGGGGCGAGGACCACCAACTCGCGCTGTACCTCTGCTACGAACTTCACGACCGGGGTCTCGCGGGCGTCCACCCGGGCTGGGAGTGGGAGCCCGAACTGTTGCTCCTGCGACGGGCATTGGAGCGCTCCTTCCTCGCGGCGGTGCGCGCGGAGGCGGAGCCCGTCCCGTCGGTGCCGGCCGCCCTCGACCAACTGCTGACGGAGTCCCCGGACGACACCGGCCCGTCGCACTTCCTGCGCGACGAGGGCGAGCTCCGACACGTCCGCGAGTACCTCGTGCACCGATCGGTCTACCACCTCAAGGAGGCCGACCCGCAGCTGTGGATGCTGCCGAGGATCCACGGGCCCGCGCAGGCGGTCCTGACGGCGATCGTCTACGACGAGTACGGGGCCGGGCGCCCCGAACGCGCTCACGCGGGGCTGTACGCCCGGATGATGGCGGCCTTCGGCCTCGACCCGGGCTACGCGCACTACCTGGAGCTCGTCCCGGCCGCCGCCCTCGCGGTGGTCAACCTGATGACGCTCTTCGGCCTGCACCGGGCGCTGCGCGGCGCGGCCGTCGGGCAGTTCGCCGCCCTGGAGATCACCTCCTCGCCCGGTGCCGCACGGCTGGCGGCCGCGCTGGAGCGGTTGGGCGGGGGACCGGACGGGACGCTGTTCTACCGGGAGCACGTGGAGGCCGACGCCGTCCACGAGCAACTGGTCCGCCACGGAGTGGTTGAGCGACTGATCGCGGACGAGCCCGCGTTGGCGCCGGACATCGCCTTCGGCCTGGCGGCCGCGCAGGTCGTCGACGGCCGGTTCGCGGACCACCTGCTCGCCCGCTGGCGGGCCGGCCGCACGTCCCTGCGCTCACCCCTGCCCGAGGCCGCCGTCCGTGCCCCCGCCGCGTGAGCGGTACCCGCGGCGTCGCCGGTGGCTGGTGTCGCAGAACGGGTAGCACCGGCTCCGGCGGCACACGCACAGTGCCACCACCGGCCGTTCGGAGACCCTGATCTCGCCGCCGGGCAGGACCACCTCCACCGGCCCCTCGACGAGCAGCGGACCGTCCGGCACGACCACCACCCGGGTCGTGGGCCGGTCAGCGTTCCCGGACACCGCGCACCACCACCAGGACCTCCCACCGCTCGCCCGGGGCGATCAGCCCGAGCCTCTCGAAGAGTGCGGCACGGGCCGTCATCACCGGCCCGAAGGCCTGCCGCCGTCGAGCCGTCACCGCCGTCCGCAGCCCGGCCGCGGCCAGGGCCGCCAGCGTGGCCGGGACGTCCGCCAGGGACGACTGCACGACGAGCAGCACGCCGCCGCGGGCCAGCCGCCGCGGCGCCTCCCGGCAGATCCGGTCCAGCACGAGGCGTCCGTCCGGCCCCGCGTCCCACGCGAGCCCGCGGCCGTGCCCGCGGCGGGTGGTCGGCGCCGGCACGTAGGGTGGGTTGGCGGTGATCAGGTCGAAGTCCTCGTCCGCCACCGCCGCCAGCAGGTCACCCCGGCGCAGCCGGATCGCGAGTCCGCGCAGCCGGGCATTGAGCCAGGCCGCCGCCACCGCTCGGGGCGACAGGTCCACGGCCGTCACCCGGGCGCCCTCGTGCGCGGCCGCGAGTGCGACGGCGCCCGTGCCGGTGCACAGATCGAGCACCCGGCTGCTGCCGTCCAGACGCTCGCGGTGCACGCACGAGACCAGCAACTCGGTGTCGCCCTGGGGCCGGTAGACGCCTGGCGGTCTGATCATCAGCATGTCGTCCAGCCGCCTCTCAGCGGTGCCCGGCCAGGGCGGTGACCCGGCGCAGCACCACGCCGTCCGGGGCGTTCGCGTGCGGGTCGATCCGAAGCCGTGCGTCGGGCAGGTCCGCGACGGTTCGTGCGAGGACCTCCACCAGCGGCACCGCCGCGACGTTCGCCGGGAGGTTCTTCAGGTAGTGGAGGGCGAACACCAGCGGCTTCCCGAGCCGGCGCAGCAGCCGGACGAGTTCGGTGAGCCGGACCGGCGAAGCGTTCTCGTAGCCCTGGTGCAGGTGGAGGAGGTCGGACTCGTCGTGGTGGCGTCGGACCCAGTCGGGGTCGAGCATGGCCGGCGGCCACCAGCCCCACCGGCTCCGGGGCGTGCCGCGCGGGCACGGGTCCGGCAGCAGCCGCACCGGGTCCCGGGCGGTCAACGAGGCGAGGTGCCGGACGTAGACGTGCCCGGCGGGGACGGCCGCCACCCGGATCCCCGTCCGGTACTCCGGCTTCGGCGCGGAGTGGCCGGCCGGGAGATCGGGGACGACAGTGGTCATGGCTCCTCCAGAGACTCGCTCAGCGGCTCGTTCGCCGGGCGGCTGCCCCCGGCGGTGCGGGCGAAACGGTGAACGGCCGGTCAGCCGGCGCCGGGCAGTCGCACCTCCAGGTGCCCGGAGAGCACCCGGGTCTCGAACACCGGCTGCGGCGAGGTGGCCGGGCCGCTCGCGACCTCGCCGTCGCGCAGGCGGAACTCGCTGCCGTGCCACGGGCAGCGCAGGCAGCCGTCGGCCACCGTGCCCTCGCCGAGCGGGCCGGAGAGGTGCGAGCAACGCTCCGCGAGCACGTGGCAGCGCTCTCCCTCGCGGACGACGACCACGGGAAGGCCGCCCGCCGTTCTGCGGACGGGTGCGCCCGGTGGGAAGTCGTCGACCGGGCCGAGGCCGACCCAGTCGGCGGGTGCCAGCCGGTGTACGGCGGCGGCCCGGTTGGGGCCGGCGGCCTGCCCGTAGGCCAGGTGTCCGCCGAGCGTGCCGCCGACCGAGACGGCGGTGAGCCCGGCCAGGCCGAGCAGCCGGCCACGAGCGCGGTGACCGCGGCAGCGGGCCAGCAGCGATCCGGTGTACAGCAGCACGCCGGTGGTGTTGGCGAGCGCGTGCACCAGGCCGGTGCGGCGGCGGGGCGGGTCGAGCCGGGCCCAGTCCACCCAGCCGGACAGCGCCGCCGGCGCGGCGCCCAGCAGTCCGACGGTCACCATGGCGTCGGCCGAGCGGTGCGCGCCCGGGAGGAAGTCCAGCAGTCCGGCCGACGTCCAGCAGCCGATCGGCACCTGGACCAGCACCGGGTGCAGCGGATGGCCGAGCCACACGCCGTGCAGGGCGTCGCGGTACGGCCCGAGCGGAAGGGATTCCACCGCGTCGGCGAGCGGCCCGGCCGGGAGGTCGAGGACCTCCCAGTGGGCCGGGGCGTCGAGCGCGCGGCGCAGCCGGCGGGACCACCGGTCGACGGGCAGGGCTGAGGCATGCGGGTGTGCGTCCATACCCGGCGGCTTGCCGGGTCCCGCGCGGTCAAACCCCCGGCCGGGCGTGTGCCGGGCGGCGATCCGGGTACACGCGCAGCGCCGGACAGGCCGTGGAGGCGGCCCCGGCACCTATACTGCGGTGATCACGCTGCGGCGCGACCCGCCGTGACGACCGACAACAGTCGGTCCCGCCCGCTGGCGGCGGACCGATGGAAATACGAGGCGCGGAGATGGCCGATCTGACGCGGATCGCGCAGATCATGGCCGAGGCGGTCAACGGCCTGGGACGCCCCTCTCTGCCCGAGCGGCTCTGCGGGGCCTGCGTCGAGGCCCTGGCCGTCGAGGCCGCCTCCATCACGCTGATGGCCGACACGGGCCACCGCGCCGGCGTCTGGGCCAGCGACGGAAGGGCCCGGCGGCTGGAGGAGCGGCAGTTCAGCCTCGGCGAGGGCCCGGGCGTGGACGCCTTCCGCGAGCGGCGGCCGGTGGCGGTCGCCGACCTGCTGGCCCCCGACGAGGTGCGCTGGCCGGTGTTGGTGGCGGACCTCGCCCCGACCGTGATCGACCACCAGGGACTGCGGAGCGTCTACGCCTCGCCGCTCCACCTGGGTACCTCCGGCATCGGCGTGCTGAGCCTGTACCGCTCCGACCCGGGCCTTCCCGGCGCCGGGGAGGTCGCCGACATCCAGGTCGCCGCGACCAGCGTGACCCTCGCGATCGTCGGCTCCTTCATGGCGCCGTCCGGCGAGGTGCCGCTCCAGCCGTGGCTGGACGACCCGCCGCTCAACGGCGTGGAGGTGGACCAGGCGGTCGGCATGATCATGGTGCAGCTGGGGGTGTCGGCCGACGAGGCCCTCGACCGGCTGCGCGCCCACGCGTTCGCCCACGACGGCGAGATCGACGAGGTGGCGCACGAGGTCGTGCAGCGACGGCTGCGGTTCACCGAGGAGGACCGATGACGGATGACCGACGGCGGGGCACGGGCGTAGCCTTGCCCCGAAGGGAAGTGGAGGCGGTCATGACGCGCGAGGCCCGCGTGAACGAGGCGTTCGCCGGGCTCACCGGGACACTGATCGGACCCGGCTACGACACCGTCGAGTTCCTGCACCGGCTCACCGAGGTCTGCACGGCGCTCAGCGGCGCGGCTGGCACCGGTCTCGTGGTCGCGGACCGGCGCGGCGGGCTGCGCGACATCGCCTACTCCAACGACCGGGTCCGCCGGCTGGAGGCGCTGCAGATCTCGGTCGGCGAGGGGCCCTGCCTGGACTGCCACCGCACCGGCGAGCAGGTCGTCGTGCGGGACCTCCGGCAGGCCCGGGCACGCTGGCCGCAGTTCACGCAGCAGGCGCTCGACCTCGGTTTCCGTTCGGTGCGCGCGGTGCCGCTGCGCCTGGACGGCCGGGTCGTGGGCGCGCTCAACGTCTTCGACGTCCGCTCCGGGGTCGAACCCGGCCAGGACGGCCCGGACGTCGTGCAGCCGCTCGCCGACCTCGCGGTGATCGCCCTGCTCCAGCGCAGGTACGGGCGGGAGCAGACCGCCGCGGAGGAGATCAGCGCCGCGCTGGTGGACCGCACCGCCGTCGAACGGGCGAAGGGCGTGCTCGCCGAGGCCGGCGGCCTCGACATGGACACCGCTTTCGAGGTCCTCCGCTCCCATGCCCGCCGCGGCGGGCAAAGCGTGGCCGACGCGGCCCGCGCCCTCGTCGAGGGCCGCCTGGACCCGGACGCGGTGCTGGCCGGCTGAGGGCTGCGCGGCTCGTGGTCCCCGGGGGCCCGGAACCGCGGTCGCCATCGCTTCACGGACGGTTCCCAGGCAGGGGCCGCAGCACCGGTCCGGCGACGCCGGACCGGTTTCGTCCGTCGACGTGACCGCGCGCCGGGACGGTTACGCCGGCGCGCAGCGGGCAGGCGCGGGGCCGGTCGGGAAACGCCCGGCCGCAATCCGTGAGGAGGCCCCGGATGAGCATGGTCAAGGAATCGGTCGACGTCGACGTTCCGCTGCACACCGCCTACAACCAGTGGACGCTGTTCGAGGAGTTCCCCCGCTTCATGGAGGGCGTCGACTCGGTGACCCAGCTGGACGACCGCCACAACCACTGGCGCACCAGCATCGGCGGCGTCACCCGGGAGTTCGACACCGAGATCGTCGACCAGCTGCCCGACGAGCGCATCGCCTGGCGCACGCTGGACGGCGAGGTGGAGCAGAAGGGCGTCGTGACCTTCCAGCGCCTCGACGACCGGCACACCCGCGTCAACATGGCCATCGACTTCCGCCCCCAGGGCATGGCCGAGAAGGCAGGCGACGTGATGGGCATGGTCGACCGGAGGGTCAAGGGCGACCTGCGGCGTTTCAAGGACTTCATCGAGGAGCGCGGCCGCGCGGAGGGCGGCTGGCGGGGGCGGATCACTCCCGGCTGAGCCGCCCCGCCCGTGCCGGGGCCCCGGTTCTCGCGATCAGGGCCCCGGCACGGGCGGTTGGGCCCGGAGCCGGCGGGTAGGCGCGCCGCATGGAGGACATCGGCCCCCCGGCGGACGACCCGTTCGGCGGCACCCCTGAAACGCTCGACCTGTGCGACCTCTGCGGCCGGGCCGTCCCTGGCGACGACCTGCTCAGCGCGCTCGTGCCGGACTCGTCCGCGTTGCACGTCAGCGACCCGGACCTGGACGGCAAGAGGGTGCTGACCGCCTGCACCGTCGGCCACTTGGCCGACCTGATCGAGCAGTACCGCCGCCGCCCATTCGTCCTGGAGGAGCAGTGGGCCGGCAAGGTCTGCCGGGTGATCGCCGAGTACGACGACGAGCCCGTCCCCATCAGCACCGTCGCCGCGCTCAGCGGCCTCTCCGTGGAGCAGGCCCAGCAGGGCGTCGAATGGCACAACGCCAGGGCCCGCGAATGGCGCGCGCGGTACGGCGATCCGGATGACGACTGACAGCGAGGGACCGACCATGAAGAAGGCCAAGCACTACCGCCTGGTCGTGACCGACCCGTACCGCGAGGTCGTGCTCACCGCTACCGGTGCGATGGGTGACGATGGCACCGAAGTGTATGTCGACGACACCGGTGCGGTTCGCGCCGAGATCGACCGCGACGGTGCGGTCCGCACGGTGACCACCACACTTCCGATCGGCCGCCCGGCCCGAGCCGAGCCGCTGGACTGACGGCACGACGGAGCCCCGGGCACTGTTCCGGGGCTCGGTCACACCTCCGTCCTCACCTCACAGTGCGGCGGTGTCGGGGGCTGTCGGCTCGGTTGCTCCGGGTGGCCCGTTCCGTCGCCCGCCGCCGGCAACGTCGGCGGCCGTCGGGCCCTCGTTCTGCGGGCGGGCGCTGTCCGACAGGGGCCGGGCACCGCTGTGCTGCGTGCGCTCGTGTCCGTGTCGGCCGCGCATCGCCACGGCCCACGCACGTCGTCTGGGGTTCACCACTGCCCTCCGGGGTTCGGGGCGGACACCCGGGCCCGCCGTGCCGAGCGGCTACCCGTACGGGGCTCCGGCAATCCGGCATGGCCGTGCGCAAGCCGGGTACCCGCAGGTGTTCGGGGGCACGGCCGACCACGGCCTGGCCCGCACGCGATTCCCGCCCGAAGGAGGAAGCCGTGAACCAGCACACCAAGGTCCTCGCGATCGTGACCGACTACGGCGTCGAACAGGACGAACTCCTCGTCCCCGTCCGGCACCTGCGCGGCGACGGCGTGCACGTCGACATCGCCGCCCCCAGCCGGGACGGCATCCGCACCCTCGTCCGGGACAAGGAGCCCGGTGAGACGGTGAGCCCGACCCACACCCTCGGCGAGGTGGACGCCACCGGCTACGACCTGCTGCTCATCCCCGGCGGCACACTCAACGCCGACCACCTGCGGATGCGCCAGGAAGCCGTCGACCTCGTCCTCGCCTTCACCACCTCCGGCCGCCCGGTCGCCGCCATCTGCCACGGCCCGTGGCTGCTCGCCGAGGCCGGCGTCGTGTACGGCAAGGAGATCACCTCCTTCCCGTCACTGCGCACGGACCTCGCCAACGCCGGCGCGACCTGGACGGACGCCGCGCTCGTCACGGACGACACGAACGGCTGGCGCCTCGTGACCTCGCGCAAGCCCGAGGACCTCGAACAGTTCCTGCGAGGGATCGACGCCGCGCTGAAAGTGCGGGCCGCGACGGTCGGTCAGCACTGAGAGCCGCGGGTCCGGCGGCTGCCCAGCCGGGGCCGCGGGGCAGCCGAGCGCGGACCGGGAGCCCGATCCGCAGGTCAGCGGGCGGGGAAGCGGTGGCGCTCCACAGGCGCGCGAAGCCGTCCCAGAACGCCCGGCCGGCCGGCTCGTCCGGGCCGCGGTGGGAGCAGAAGTCCCAGAAGTCCCAGAAGTCCCAGAAGGCGTCGTGGGCGGAGGCGCCCGTGGGGATCTCGTTCGGCGGTTCGGGCTCGTCGGGTGGTGGTGCCGGGGTCAGCGGCGGAGCAGGAGATCAGTGGCCTGGGCCGGGCCCGCCGCGGCCCGACAGGTGGTCAGCAGGCAGGGCGGGCACGGCACGTCCGCCCGAGTCGGCGCCGCGGGTACGCGGATCGCGTGCGCCCCGGCGGCGAGGGCCGCGGCGACGACGGCGTCGCCGGAGGCGATCACCGTGACCCGGGAGGGCGGCAGGCCGAGGGCCAGGCAGACGGAGGTCACCAGGGCAGGGGCCCCGGTCAGGGCGAGTGCCGTTGCTCCGACGAGCCGTGGCCGGTGAGGTGGTCTCGGACGGCGGCGATCGCGCCTGTCCCGGGGGGAAGCCCCCACACGGGCCGGGGCGGAGTCGTGGGAGGGGCCTCGCGTACGCGCTTCGAGCAGCGCTGCAGCTCCTCGGCCGGGGCACGGAGCCGCAGGGCGGGGAAGAGCCGGTTCTCCTCGCCGCTCAGGTGGGTGCGGAGTACGACGAGCAGCGTGTCAGTGGCGTGGTGCCGCTCGGTGACCGGCAGGCGTTCGTCGAGCGCGCGGTCGATCAGCCGGCGGATCGTCGTGTGGGTGTGGACAGCGGCGTCCGCGAGCGCGCTGCCGGCCGGGAGGTACCGCCGGATCAGCGGGTGGACGTGCTCCTCCTCGATGGTGAGGTGCCGGTCGAGGAGCTCCCGGAGTGCGTGCAGCAACCGGGTGTCGTCGTCCGGAACGGGCCCGTCGTCGGTGCGGATGCCGTCGAGTCTGCGGAGCACCGTCTCCACGGCCCGGTGTTCGGCGCACAATTCGCTCGGGAACGCTTCGGGGCCGTTCATGGCTGCTCCGTCCGGCTGGCTCGGGGTGGACCGGTGAACAGGAGCGCCTGCCCCGTTCGCGCCGGCGTATGCCCCTCAGGACGGCCGGGCTGGTGGTGCCGAGCAGGTCGGCCCGCGCCTTGAGCTCCGCCGGTTCGACCCGGTCGCCCTGGGAGCCGCGCCAAGCTCTGTTCCGGTCGGTGCGAACTCAAGGGCCTGCCCAGCGGTGACCCGCAGGGCAAGGAGCCGGCCGATCTCGTGACCGACCAGCTCGTGCGCCACACCCGGGCCGAGGAGGCCCACCTCTACCCGCTCGCGTGCTGCCGGCCCGCCGGACCCTGCCGGGTGAGCCTGCGGAAGCCGGGACCTCGTCTCCGCGAGCGCCTTGTACGGCGGGCCGTTCGGCTGGACTGTCCGCCAAGTGCCCAGTCCCTGGGGGCCGTTCCTGCACGGTCTCTTCGACGGCGCGCTCGTCGCCGGCCTTGCCGGCCTCGCGCTCCCGCTACAGGGCGGCTCCGAGCACCGGGGTCTCGGGCGGTTCCGGGACCGGGCCGGTCACGGTCGGCCCCGGTGGGAGGTGTCACGGACGGTCACCATCGGTACCACCGGCCGCGGCCGCCGCCGCTGCCTGCGGAGAAGACGAAGCCGAGGACCCAGATCACGAGGACGGCCAGGGCGATCCACCACAGGATGTGGATGGCGAAGCCTGCGCCGCCCAGGATCAGGGCCAGGAGCAGAACGAGGATGAGTATCAGCATGGGATTCGGCCCCTTCATGGGATACGGACGTTCGGACACGGCGTGTGCCCGGCCGGGGCCGATCCATTCGAATGCGAGCGAACGCGTTTTCGTGAATTCCCAGGCATCCTCGCTGGGCCTCGCCAAAGGATCATCGCCGGCCTCGAACGGGCCGGGTAAGGCCGTACGGGCCCTGCCCGGCGCCCCGGTCGCCGCACCGATCTCCTGGGCCGCTCCCTCAGCCCCGCCCGTCGCCGCGTCGCGTCTCTGCGGACGTGACGCGGCTCCGTTCCGGCCCGGCGGGGCTCGGGGTCTCGCCGTTCGTCTGCGGGTGTTGGCGCAGCAGGGCGGCGAGGAGTTCGGCGACGGTGGGGCCGGCGTCGGCGGGGTGACGCAGTTGCTTGCTCGCGATGACGCTGTAGTGGTTGGCGCGGCCGCGGCGTTCGTGGCTGAGGTATCCGGCCTGTTCGAGGTCGGTGATGATGCGCTGGACGGCGCGTTCTGTGAGCAGGCAGCGGGTGGCGATGTCGCGCACGCGGATGCCGGGGTCGCGGGCGATCTGGACCAGGACGCGGGCGTGGTTGGTCAGGAAGGTCCAGTGCCGCTCGGTCGCCGTGGCGTTTTCCATGTCTCCACGATAGGACGCCGGTTTCACGGCCGCCGAGACATGACAGCGAATTCGTGCATTGGTTGACATGTCGGGCAGAGGGGCGAACAGTGGAGGAACAGCTCCCGTCCCGCTTCCGTGGTGGATCCGGGCGGCGGCTCCTCGACCGGAGATGGTGCGCGTGGACGCGATGAGCAGAGAAGCACTGGAGCGGCTCACCACTGCTCTGCACGAGCGGATCGGCGCACCCTGCGCGCACGGTGAGGATGTCGCGCGCGTGGAGCCGCTGCGTCGGCAGGTGCGCCATGCGGTGATCGGCATGGACGCCTACCTCAGCGCGGTTGAGGCGGGCAACGGCGCTGCGGTGGAGCTGCGCGAGCAGGCCCTGGACCCTGTGGGTGGGCCTGGAACGGATCGCGTCCGTGGGGCCCGGGCGCCGCACGGCCGCCGACAACGCCTGAGGAGAGGACCGTGCCGCCCTGCCTGAAGTCGGAGACCGTCCGGGTCGGGCACGCGCTGGTGTGCTCCTTCGCCGGGGACATGATCCTGGACGGCGAACCGCTCGCCGCCCAGGCCCTGAACGCCGCCCTCGACCAGCAACCGGCCCTGCTCGCCGTCGACCTGGCCGGCGTGGAGCTCTTCACCTCCACCGGCCTCAACCTGCTCCTGACCGCCCGCCGTCGTGCCGCGGCCGAGGGAGTCCCCCTCGTACTGGTCGCCCCCAGGCAGCAGACACTGCGGGTCCTGGAGATCACCGGGACCGCCGTCCTGTTCGCGGTCTACGCCACCGCCGAGGACGCCCTGCGGCACTACCCGCCGCAATCGTCGCCCGCCTGAGTGCATGGTCCCGATGGCATCGGGTACCCGTCATGTTTCGGAACGCGACCAACCGAAACGATCCCTGGGCCGCCATGCACACCACTGCCGAATCCGCGCCCGTACACCGCCACCGGATCCTGTCCTTCAACGCCGGGAGCCTGCCGGTCGGCGACGGTCTCGCGTTCACCCGCCAGGCCCTGGCCGACTGGCACCTCGCCCCCTCCGGGCTCGCGGACGACGTGCAACTCGTCGCCGCGGAACTGCTCACCAACGCCGTCCGCCACGCCGGCGGCGCCCTCGCCCTGGACCTGGCCCAGCACGGCTCCCGCCTGCGCATCGCGGTCACCGACCCGGGCCCGGGCACCACCCTGCCCCGGCCCGGCCTTCTGCGGCCCGGCCGGATCGGCGGCTACGGCCTGGTCATCGTGGAGCGCCTCGCACGGCGCTGGGGAGCGTTCCCGTCCGACCACGGCAAGACCGTGTGGGCAGACCTGGTCACGCCACCCGCACCCGCGTGACGAAAGTCCGCAGACCGCGGTTACCGCCCGTTCCGTGAGGAAGCCGCCTGGTGGCCGCTTCCACCGGGCGCAGTCCGTTCGGTGCGGTGACCGTTGTTCTGTCGGCGTCGGCGGTGAGGAGGATCCCGGCGTCGGCGAAGACCGCCACCAGGCCCGCCGGGAAGCCGCTGGGCGGGAAGGCGTCGAGACGGACGGTCCCGCCCGCAGTGGCGGAACGCCAGAGGAGGTGAAAGAGCCCGCAACTCGGCGATCGCGCACCCGCTGCTCCTGAACTCACACGTTCCGGACACTCTCGACGTCGGGAAGCGCCAGCCGCTCGGCGATGGTCAGGGCCCGGCGAAGATGCGCCGCACGTTCGCGGGTGTTCCCCTCCCGGCCGAAGCTGTCGGCGATTCCTTCCAATGCGCGTACTTCCTGAAGCGGATAGGAGATTGCCCGGGCGACCTCCAGCGCGCGTGTGTGATGTGCGCGCGCCTCGACCCACCGCCCTCGCTCAGAGAGGAGCCTGCCGAGCGCGTTGAGGGTTTCCGTTTCGATCCCGGGGTCCTGGAGGTCGCCGCACAGAGCAAGACCCCGCCTCAGGCTCTCGGCTGCGGCGTCGAGTTCGCCCGTGGCCCGTTGGGCATCGCCGAGGTGGACCAGCGCGCGGGCTTCGGCCGCCGGCACGCCGATGGCGCGGAACCCGGTCAGAGCCTGCTGGAGGAGTTCGACGGCCTCCGCGTGGTGCCCGGTCTCGTGCTGGAGGCTGCCCAGCGTGACGAGGGCGTCCAGCTCGCCCCGGCGTATGCCCGCCGTGCGGTACATCTCCAACGCGGCCCGGAGGTTGTCGGCGGCCACCTCGTGCTGCCCGGTCACGAGTTGGACACGTGCCAGTAGGGCGAGGGAGTTCGCGTGGCCGATCGGGTTTCCCATGGCACGGAGGATCTCCAGAGCTGCCCGGTGGTTCTCGGCGGCCTCCTCGTACCGTCCCATCGCCTCCTGCGCCAGACCGAGGCCCTGATGGGCGTTGGCTTGGCAGAACCGGTTTCCCATGGCGCGGAACTGGCTGATCGAGGCGTCGTGGTTGCGTGCCGCGTCTTCGTAGCGCCCGGTCTTCTCTCCGATCAGGCCGAGATTGAAATGGACGTTGCCCAGGCCGACCCGGTCCCCCAGGGTGCGGAACAGGTCAAGAGCCGGCGGGAGGTTCTCGGTGGCCTGGTCGGTGTGCCCGGCGAGCTGTTGGACGAAGGCGAGTCTGACCAGGGCATTGGCCTGGCCGGGAAGATCGCCGGCTTCCTGGTAGATCGCCAGTGCCGCGCGGCACGAGTCGATCGCGGCCTCGTACCGTCCCTCGCTCTGTTGCACATCCCCTAGACAGAAGTGCGTGTATGCCTCGCCGAGCCGCTCACCGAGCGCCCGGTACAGGGTCAGTGCCTGCCGGAGCAACTCCGTGGCCGGTTCCAGCTGCCCCCGCAGGTCTCGAAGCTTGGCCAGGTACACCAGGGCGTCGGCCTGGCCGAGCCGGTCGCCCGTGACGGTCGCGGTGTCCAGAGCGATCCGGTGCAGGGTCTCGGCTTGCTCCCAGTGGCCCTGGCCCCGAAGGATCTCGTGCAGGGCCGATGGCAGACGTACGGCGTGGAGCGGGCGGTCGTGTGCGGCGGCGAGCTCCACGGCCGCGTGCAGGTTGGCGCGTTCGGTCAGCATCCAGGCGGTCGCCCGTTCCGGGGTCGAGAGGTCGGGGCTGATCGCGGAGGGCGCGTGGCTGGTGGCGGGCTGGCTGTGGCGGGCGAAGTGGCGGTTGGCGGCGGTGCTGCCCGCCAGGTAGTAGTCCAGCAGCCGGTCCAGGGCAGCGACGCGTTCCTCGGGCCGGTCCGCCCCGGCAAGGTCGCGGGCGTGCTCGCGCAGGAGGTCGTGCATGCGGTAGCGGCCGCGGACCGGTTCGTCGATCAGATGATGGTCCTCCAGCACCTCCAGCCGCCGCCGGGCCGTGGGGAGATCGGTGCCGTCCAGCGCCGCGGCGGCGTAGGCGTCGAGGTCGTCACCCGGGTGCAGGCCGAGCCGTCGGAACAGCCGCTTGAGATCCGTCGGCAGGTGGCGATAGGAGAGGTCGAAGACGGCGGCCACCGAGGTCGTCCCGGCACAGATCGCGTCCAGGCGCCCGGTGGCATCGCCGAGGTCCGAGACGAGATCGGCGACCGACCAGGACGGATGGTGACGCAGACGGGCCGCCAGGAGCTGGACGGCCAGCGGCAGATACCCGCACAGGCGTACCATCTCGACGACCGAGGGGTCCTCGGGCAGCAGCCCCGCTCGGCCGACTTTGGCCGTGAACAACTCGGCGGCCTCGCGCGGGGGCAGAACGTCCAAGGTGATGGGGACGCTGTCCTCAAGACCCACCATCCGACGGCGGCTCGTGACCATCACCAGGGTTCCGGGCGCGGCGGGAAGCAGGGGTCTGACCTGCTCGCTGCCGAGAGCGTCGTCCAACAGCAGAAGGATCTTCTTGCCCGCCACCCGGCTGCGCCACATACCTGCCCGCGCCGACAGCTCGGACGGGATCTCCTGCGGCGCCACCCCGACGGCCAGGAGCAGGGCGGCGAGGGCCTCGGCCGGCCCGACGACGCGCGTGCCCGGGGTGTGTGCGTGCAGCGGCAGGAAGATCTGGCCATCGGGGAAGTCGGAGGCCAAGCGGTGCGCGCAGTGGACGGCAAACGCGCTCTTGCCGATGCCCGGCATGCCGTCGACGGCGTGGATCCCCAGCACGCCACCCGCTTCGGCGCCACGGCGGCACGCGGCGAGCACGAGGTCGAGTTCTTCCCGGCGCCCGATGAACGCGGGGATGTCCCGAGGTAGCGAGGCGACCGGGGGCGGCGTCGTCTGCGACGCCCTCGCCGCGGACCGTGCGGACGGCGCGCGTGGTACCGGGGGCGCGGGTTCGCCGTCGGAGGCCAGGATCTGCTGATGGGCCTCGCGCACCGGGCCGCCCGGGTCGACGCCGAGTTCCTCGGCGAGCCTGGTCCGTAGTTCCCGGTGGACGTCCAGGGCCTGCGCGGTGCGGCCGCAGCCGTGCAGGGCCAGCATGAGCTGGGCGTGGAACGTCTCGTGGAGCGGGTGTTCGGTGGTCAGCGCGGTCAGTTCGGCGACGAGTTCGTGGTGGCGCCCGCTGTGCAGGCCGGCGGCGAAAACCCGCTCCAGCAGGGCGAGTCGGGCCTCGCGCAGCCGGGTGGCCTGGGGACAGGCGGCCAGCGCCGGCACGTCGGCGAACGGCTCGCCCCGCCACAGGGCCAGGGCCCCTTCCGCCTCCGCCGCCACCGTCGCCCAGTCCTCGCGCTCGTGCGCGTCGCGCACCCGCTCGGCCGCGCCCGCGAAGGCGAGGAGGTCCAGTTCGTCCGGCTCCACGACCAGCAGGTAGCCGTTGGGCACCGAGCGCAACCGGGCCCCGTACCGACACAGAACCGTTCGCAGCCGGTTGACGTGATTGTGGAGGGAGGCGACCGCCGTGCGGGGCGGAGCACCGTGCCACATCAGGTCGACCAGGGCATCGACGCGGACGGTCTCACCGGGCGCGCACAAGAGCCCGGCCAGGAGCATCCGCACCTTCGGGCCGGCGATCGACAGCAGCCGCCCGTCGCATTCCACCTGCAACGGCCCGAGCACCCCGAACCGGATCCCCACCGCCGGAACCCCCGTAGTGATGAGCGCTCACATCGGCCATGGATCGCTGTTATCCACATATTAGCGGCCTGTGAGCAGACGGAGTAACGATCAGCACATCCGTCCGGACGGGGGCGACCGGCCATATCTGCCGGCTTCTCCGCCGTCCGGTGACGTGCGGCACGTCCCTAGGACGTGTTCTCTTCCGACTCAGGGCCGCTGGGTTCCCCAGGGCGTATAGCGCCTGATCGCAGCCACTTCGGTACCAGGGAGCGCCCAGGCACTCCTCACAGCGCCTGTCTCCGGTGATGCCGCTGCCTTCCGCGCCCGTGGGAAGGCAGGGCGCGGAAGGCAGTTTTCGACGGGGTGAGTGCTATGTCCCCGGCGCGGCTCAGTTCGTCACTGATGCGTACACGGCCTGCAGCTGCGCACGGTCGACCTCCGTGACGCTCAGCACGTTGATGAGCTTGTCGAGCTGCTTGGTCACCTGCTCCAGTGCCGTGTCGTCCGCGTTGACCACGAGGGTGACCCGGGAGAAGCCGCGCTCCTCGGCCGGGACGACGGCGAGGGAGTCGATGTTGAAGCCGCGCCGGCTGAAGAGGGCGGTGATCCGGGTGAGCGCGCTGGGCTTGTCCTCGACGAGGACCGACAACGTGTGCTTGCTCATGAGTTGTCACTCTCCCACTTCGGAGTCATGTCCCGGGCGATCATGATGTCGTCGTTGCTGGTCCCGGAAGGGACGAAGGGCCAGACCATCGCGTCCTCGTGGACCACGAAGTCGATGACCACCGGCACGTCGTTGATCTCCATCGCCTTGGCGATCGTGTCGTCCACGTCCTCGGGCCGGGTGCACCGCAGACTGACGCAGCCGTAGGCCTCCCCGAGCTTCACGAAGTCGGGGACGCGCTGGGCCGTCTGCAGATCGCTGTTGGAGTACCGCTCGCCGTAGAACAGCCCCTGCCACTGGCGGATCATGCCGAGGTTGCCGTTGTTGATGACCGCGACCTTGATCGGCACACCTTCGACCGTGCAGGTGGCCAGCTCCTGATTGGTCATCTGGAAGCAGCCGTCCCCGTCGATCGCCCAGACCACCGTGTCCGGCCGGCCCATCTTGGCGCCCATCGCGGCGGGCACGGGGAAACCCATCGTGCCCAGGCCGCCGGAGGTGATGAAGGAGCCGGGCTTCTCGAAGCCGATGAATTGGGACGCCCACATCTGGTGCTGGCCGACGCCGGCCACGTAGAGGGCGTCCGGCCCGACGACGGAGCCGAGCCTCTCCAGGACGTACTGCGGAGCCAGCGAGCCGTCCGCGAAGTCCTCGTACCCCAGCGGGTAGGTCTCCTTCAGCCCGTCGAGCAGCGCGCGCCACTTGACGTAGTCACCGGGGCGGTCGATCGCGTGGACGAGGGCGCCGATGACCTCCTTGCAGTCACCCACGATCGGCACGTCCGCCACCCGGTTCTTGGAGATCTCCGCCGGGTCGATGTCCGCGTGGATGACCTTGGCCCGCGGTGCGAACGACGCCAGCTGCCCGGTGACCCGGTCGTCGAACCGCACGCCCAGGGCGATGAGCAGGTCCGACTTCTGCAGTGCGCCCACCGCCGGGACGCTGCCGTGCATGCCGGGCATCCCCATGTGGAGCGGGTGGTCGTCGGGGAAGGTGCCCCTGGCCATCAGCGTGGTGACGACCGGAATGCCGGTCAGCTCCGCCAGGCTGAGCAGTTCCGCCGAGGCGCCGGCCTTGTGCACGCCGCCGCCGACGTACAGCACCGGGCACTCGGCCTCGGAGATCAGCCTGGCCGCTTCCTGGATCTGCTTGGCGTGCGGCCGGGTGACCGGCCGGTAGCCCGGCAGCTGCGTCGTCGGTTCCCAGTGGAATTCGGTGCGGGCCTGCAACGCGTCCTTGGAGATGTCGACCAGTACCGGACCGGGCCGGCCCGTGGAGGCGATGTGGAAGGCGTCCGCGATGGCGCGAGGGATGTCGTCGGCGTCGGTCACCAGGAAGTTGTGCTTGGTGATCGGAAGGGTGATGCCGCAGATGTCGGCTTCCTGGAAGGCGTCCGTGCCGATCATGCTGCTCGACACCTGGCCGGTGATGGCCACCATCGGGATGGAGTCCATGTACGCGTCGGCGATCGGGGTGACCAGGTTGGTGGCGCCCGGCCCGGAGGTGGCCATGCAGACACCGACCTTGCCGGTCGCCTGGGCGTACCCCTCCGCCGCGTGTCCGGCACCCTGCTCGTGCCGCACCAGTACGTGGCGGATCTTGCTCGAATCGTAGAGCGCATCGTAGGCGGGCAGAATCTGGCCGCCCGGAAATCCGAACACGGTGTCGACTCCGGCGTGCTCCAAAGCCCTGACCAGAGCTTGAGCACCTGTCATCTGTTCGGTCATCTGCTCGTTCCTGTTGACTTGGCTCGAATGCTGGGCGTGCCTGCTGACCCGAGTTGTGCTGAGGGGAATGACGCCCGTTCGCAAGGCTGATTCGAAGGGCAGCGCGCAGCACCCGGCAGTTCCCGGACTGTGAGTCCGGGAAGTACGACGAGGTGGCGCGCCAAGAGCGGTGTCGGGTGACGACAACGCGCCCAGCGGCTCCGAGGGATCAGAACTCCCGTCGGAGCAGAGCAAGTCCGTTCGTGACGGCCCAAGCAAGTTCCCGCAGCAAGCCGCGAGAAGGTTCGGCCGCAGCCTAACTTCCCGCCGTGTGGCGGTGCAAGTCCCACGGGCTCTGGCCAGCCACTCCGCCGTGCTGGCCGACAGTCGGTCAGATCCGCTATGCCGTCACGCAGTTAGCACCGCCGCGACCTGTTCGAGAACCCCCGCCGGCCGCCGCGTCGACGGATGTGCCGTCCACGCGCGCGCCGGCATCACTGACGAGGCGTCAGTCGACATCTTGGCCACCGACCCCCGGAGCCGACAACATCGCCCAAACCACCCGACCGATCCGCGACAACCCCGACTGAGCACTCCCACTCCTGGGTATCACCGACAATCCAGACACCAACGGATCTTGACCGAGCCATGCCTTGCGCCGGCCACCTGGGTGAATTAACTTTGCGATGCATCGGCGTTGGGGGGATCTGACGTCGCCGCCCCCGGGGCCCACCCGCAGCCCGCACCGGGACCGTCACGAATGTCTTACTCAAGGCCACGGCCTCGGGCAGCTTCCCATCAGCTGCGCCGTGCGTTCCATGGACGCCCTTGGCCTTCCGCTTCGCTGCCGAGGACGGCTGCACCCGGATGACCCTCAATGCTCCACGCGACGGCAGAAGCAGTTATCGACCTGCACTGTGACGTGTCATTCCGCTATCAAGGGGGAAGCGAAGTTGGACTACGGTATTGCCACCGTCAGCTTAGGTGGCGCCCTGCCGGACAAAATCAAGGCAATCGCCGACGCCGGCTTTTCCGGTTTCGAATTAATGGAATGGGACCTGCAAGGATCCTCGGTGTCCGCCGCCCGGGCCATGGCGGACGATCTCGGCCTGAAAATCCTGAACTATCAGCCGCTCAGGGACTTCGAAGGCGGCCCCAGGGACCAGCTGGTGCCCAAGCTGGACCGGATCGAGCGGATCTTCGACCGCATGGAGCAGCTGAGGACGAGCACGCTGCTCCTGTGCAGTAACGTCACCGACGTTTCGGACCTCGACGACGGTGCCGTCGCCGATGACCTGGCGCGCTTGGGCGAACGGGCCGCGGTCAGAGGGTTTTCGATCGGCTACGAAGCCCTGTCCTGGGGCATACGCGTCAACACGTTCCGCCAGGCCTGGAGAATGATCGAGCGTTCCGGTGCCGACAACATCGGTCTGGTGCTGGACAGCTTTCACACTCTTGCCCTGGACGACCCTTTCGAAGACCTGGCCGACGTGCCCGCCGATCGCATCACGCTGATACAGGTGTCGGATGCTCCCCGGATGGACCTGGATGTGAAGTCCTGGAGCCGGCACCACCGCTGTCTGCCGGGCGAGGGAGACTTCGACGTAGCCGCGTTCCTGGCGCCCGTGCTGGCCAACGGCTACGACGGCCCGGTTTCACTCGAGATATTCAACGATCATTACAAGGTGCTGCCTCCTGCGCCGCTGGCACGGCAAGGCATGACCGCGTTGCGCGACGTCACGTCGGCGGCGATGAATCCGGCGACCAAGGCAGCGACTACGAGCCCGTGATGCTACGACGGCATGTGAAATCCGGCACTTCCTGAGAAGAAAGGAAACATGGTGAGCGTAGATTACGAGGTGTTCGAGTTCCCGGAGGTCAAGCCCGGCCCGGAGAAGCCGTTGGTGCTCGGCCCGGCCGGCGAGGTCTTCAATTTCGTCCGGACCGGCGAGAGCAACGGCGGCAAGTACCTGTTCTCCAAGCTGACCGTACCGCCGCACGTCGGCCCGCCGCCGCACATCCATCACCGCACCGATGAATGGTTCTACGCGCCGAACGGCGGATTCAGCATCTTCATGGGGCCCAACGAGTTCCCTGACCTGGACATCACGCCGGGCGATGGTGCCGACAGGGAAACGGTCACCATGCTGCCGATGCGCCCGAAGGAGCTGCTCTACGTTCCGCGCAACTACGTGCACGGTTTCGTCAATACCAGCGGCGTGAACCAGGAGATGTGGTTGGTCTGGTCGCCGGACACGCCCGAGAGCTCGATACTCCCGTATTTCATGAACGCGGGCAAGGTCGTGACCAGCAAGGAAGAGCTCACGGAGCCGGATTTTCTGTCCCGCATTCGCCTGGTCTCGATGGCCCGCAACTACGGCATTAATCAGAGTGCCGACTTCTGGGATTTCGTCAAGGACGTCGTCGAAGACCGGCCCGCGTGGCTGCCGGGCGACCGGCGCGCAACGCTGCTGAACCTGATCCACGATGAGATCGAGGCCCAGGCGTAGTTTCACGCCGTCGAGTCCGGGAGAAATCGCATGAAGGGTCGAGAGCCCCATGGGAATCGGTAGCAAGGATTCCATCGCCATCGTCGGCGGCGGATTGGGCGGAGCCGCAGCCGCCGCGTTGCTGCAGCAGGCCGGCCATTCCGTGACGGTATTCGAGCAGGCGCAGAAGTTCGAGCCCGCCGGCGCCGGGATCCATCTGACTCCCAATGTGATGCGCGTCTTGGGCCACATCGGGATCGGTGCCGCACTCGTCAGGTCCGGATGCCGGCCCGAATCGTTCACCAGCCGGAACCTGGTGTCGAATTCCGTCAGGTGCGCGCTGCCGCTCGGTGACCGGGCGGAGGAGCGGTACGGAGCTCCCTATCTCACCGTCGGCCGCGGCGTTCTCCACCGAGAACTGATCGATGCCCTGCGGCCGGGCAGCGTGCGGTACGGCAAGCGGCTGGTCCGGGTCGATGACTGCGGTGAGGCGGTGCGGATGCGCTTTGCCGATGGAAGCACCGCCGAAGCCTCCTGCGTCATCGGTGCCGATGGTCTGGGTTCTCAGGTCCGTGAAGTGATCTACGGCGCTGAGCGTCCCAGTTTTTCCGGCCAGATCGCGTACCGGGCGATCGTGCCCGCGGGCACCCGAATCCCTGTCGACAGGCGGTGCATCACCAAGTGGTGGGCTGACGACAGCTTTGTCATCGGCTACCCGATCGATTCCCAGAGCGACGACTACTACTTCGTCGCCGGCACGGCGGTCGATGCGTGGACGCATCCGCAGTCCTGGGTCGACGGCGACAAGGACGAGATGCTGGAGGCCTTCACCGGCTCTTGCGATGAAGTCCTCGGTCTGCTGAACGCGGCCGAATCCTTGAGCAAGTGGCCGCTCTTCGAGCGCCCGCCGTTGCAGGAATGGGGCCGAGGGCGAATCGCGCTCCTGGGCGACGCCTGTCATCCCATGAGGCCGCACATGGCCCAAGGGGCGGCCATGGCCATCGAGGACGGCGTGCTGCTGCTGCGTTGTCTCGAAGCCGAGGACGAGATCGAGGAAGCGTTCCGGCGTTACGCCGAGAATCGCAGGCAGCGTACCGGTCGGATCCAAGCCGTGTCGGCCGAGAACTCGTGGCTCAAGGAGCCCGAAGACCCGGCCTGGGTCTTCGGCCATGACGCGATGACCATTGATCTGGTACCGCGCCGGCGGTCCAGCAGCCTCACCGTCACATGAAACGGTTGATCATGAATTCGGGGGACATTCCACGTGTACGACACTGAGGTCCTGATCGTCGGGAGCGGTCCGGCGGGGTCATCCGCAGCACTGATGCTGAGCACTCTCGGCATCGACAACCTCGTGATCACGAAGCACCGCTGGCTCGCCGACAGTCCGCGTGCGCATTACAAGAACCAGCGCACGATGGAGATCTTCCGAGACCTGGACGTGGCAGACGAAATTCTTGCCAAGGCCTCGCCCAAAGAGGTGATGGGCAATGTCGTCTTCTGCACCAGCCTGGTAGGCGATGAACTGGGTCGACTGCCCTACGGCGCCAACAGACCGCAACGGCAGAGCGACTACGCGTCGGCCAGCCCCGCCGAACACTGCGACCTGCCGCAGAACCTGCTCGAACCCATCCTGTTGTCCAATGCCGCCGAGCGCGGCAGCCACGTGCGATTCGACACGCAATTCCTGCGGCTCGAACAGGACGAGCACGGTGTCACCGCGCACGTCCTGGACAGATTGAAGGGCGAGCCCTACCAGATCCGGGCCAAGTACCTGATCGGGGCGGACGGCGGCAACAGTCTCGTGGCGGAGCAGATCGGCCTCCCCATGGAAGGCGGCATGGGGCTCGCCGGCAGCATCAGCATCATTCTGCAGGCGGACCTCTCCCACCTCGTGGCACACCGTCCCGGCTATCTCTGGTGGATCATGCAGCCGGGGGCCAATGTCGGGGGCATCGGCATGGGCCTGCTTCGCATGGTCAGGCCGTGGAACGAGTGGCAGATCGTGTGGGGCTACGACATGAGCGCGGGCGAGCCCGATGTCTCCGAAATCGACGCGGTCGGCATCGCCCGTCAACTGATCGGCGACGACTCGGTGGACATCACCGTACGTTCGGTCTCGACGTGGACCGTGAATCAGATGTACGCCACGAAGTACTCCCAGGGGCGGGTGTTCTGTATGGGCGATGCGGTGCACCGTCATCCGCCGTCCAACGGCCTGGGCTCGAACACGTCGATTCAGGACGCCTACAATCTGACGTGGAAGATGGCCATGGTTCTGAAGGGGCAGGCTTCGGACCGCCTGCTGCGTACGTACGACCAGGAACGCGCGCCGATCGGCAAGCAGATCGTCGAACGTGCGAACAAGAGCATCGAGGAGTTCGGCGGAATCTTCTCCGCACTCGGACTGGACGCGAACCTGGACGCGGACCGGATGCGCGCCAATATGTCCGTCCTGAAGGAGGCCTCCGCGGCGGGCGCCGCACAACGCAAAATGCTGCGTGAGGCCATCGAGCTCAAATCCTATGAGTTCGCCACGCAAGGCGTCGAACTCAACCAGCGCTATGAATCCGACGCGGTCCGCCCGGACGGCACGGCGGAGCCCGCATGGCTGCGCGATCCCGAACTCTACTACCAGGCGTCCAGTCGGCCCGGCGCGCGCCTGCCGCATGCGTGGCTCAACCGGCAGGGTACGCAGGTTTCGAGCCTGGACGTGGTGGGCAAGGGGAAATTCACCTTGCTGACGGGGCTGAACGGGCAGATTTGGTTCGATGTCGCCAAGCGCCTTTCGGACAAGTTGAACATCGAGATTGCTGCGCATGTGATCGGCCCCGGCCATGCCGTGCAGGATCTCTACGGCGATTGGGCGGATGTCTCGGAGGTGCCGGAGGACGGCTGTCTGCTGGTGCGGCCGGATGCGTTCGTCGCCTGGCGCAAGGCGGATTCCACTGCGGCCGAGGACTCGCTGCACGCGGCCCTGCGCGAGATTCTCGGGCTGGGTTCGGAAGAGCAGACGATCGGGATGGGCTGATTCGCCCTGGCGACGAGTGGGCCTCGGCGGCTTGTCCGGGCATGGCGATGAACGAGTAGAAAGAGGTGCGTATGACTGTCCAGACGTCCTTCCCGGAGGAGCCCTCTGTGCACGAAGATGCCGAGGTCGAGGCACCGGCGGCCGACAGCATCCGGAGGATGCAGGAACTGATTCGCGGCATGGCGGTCACGCAGATGATCGCCGCCGCCTGCGAGGTCGGACTGCCCGATGCGGTGGCCGGCGACGGAACGTCGCTGACTTCTCTGTCCGAGCGACTGAAGGTCGATGCGGACGTCCTGACTCGGCTTGCCCGAGCACTGTCGTCCCATGGCATATTCGAGGTCGAGGCGGACGGCGGAATCCGCCACAACGAGGCCTCGCGCCTGCTGAGGACCACGACGGCCGGCCCCTCGCTCCACTGGGCTGCACGATTCTGGGCGATGCCGGGCATCTGGCGGTCCTGGGGGGCGCTGGGTCATTGCGTCGTCACCGGCGAGGAAGCGTTCTCGCATGTCAATGCTCAGGACTTCTTCTCGTACATGAACGGAAGTCCTGAAGAGGAAGCGCTCTATCAGCGTTACATGGCAAGCGGTTATCCGGGGCGCTACGCGGCGATCGCCGATGTGCTCACCGTGGCTCCGGGTGAAAGGGTGATCGACGTCGGTGGGGGAACCGGCAGCCTGGCGCGGGCGATTCTGGAGCGGAACCCGGACGCGCACGCGGTGGTGTACGACCAGGCCAGCGTGATTTCGGCCGGGCCCGGGGCCTCCGGAAACGATCGACTCAGCACGCAGGAGGGTAGTTTCTTCGACGAGGTGCCGCCGGGAGGAGACGTCTACGTCCTGTCGTGGATTCTTCACGACTGGCCGGACGAGAAGGCGGAGTCCATTCTTCGCAACTGCCGCAAGGCGATGGACGCCGGCGCCCGGCTCGTTGTCGTGGACCGCGTGCTGCAGGAGGCGCCGCAGGAGTGCGATCCGCTCGACCTTGTGCTGGATCTGCAAATGCTGGTATTGCATGGAGGGCGTGAGCGCACACTGGACGACTTCGAGAGACTTCTGAAAGCGGCAGGCTTCTCCGCTCCGCAGGTACTGTCCGCCCGTCCGGAGTTTTCGGTCATCCAGACACGTGCCGTGTAAACGTCGAGTCCCTATGTATCGAGAGAACGATGAAAACTGAGAGCGCAACCAGCCGAACGGCGCACCCGAGCATCTCGCGCGGGCTGACCTTCCTGATCGCCCTGGCCTGCGGCGCGGTCGCGGCCAACATCTATTACGCGCAGCCCGTGGTGGGTCTGATCGGCCCCGACGTGGGCCTGAGCGCGAGTGCCTACAGCCTTGTCGTGACCCTCACCCAGATCGGCTACGGCGTCGGCCTCATCGTGCTGGTTCCGTTGGGCGACATCTTCGAGAACCGCCGTCTCATCACGGTCACCCTGGTGGCCTGCATGGCAGCGCTCCTGGGTGGGGCCGTCGCATCGAACGCCGCTGTGTTCCTTGCCACTTCGCTGGTCATCGGCCTGAGTTCGGTCGTGGTGCAGATGCTGGTGCCCTTCGCGGCACACCTCGCCCCGGACGAAACCCGTGGGCAGGTCGTCGGCAACGTCATGAGCGGCCTGCTGATGGGAATCCTGCTCGCACGGCCCATTTCCAGCATGACGACCGACCTGCTCGGCTGGCGTGCGGTGTTCGCCATCTCCGCCGGACTGATGCTGGTGCTCGCCGTGACCTTGCGCTCGGTCCTTCCGGAACGGAAGCCGAGCACGTCCGTCCACTACCCGGTGTTGCTGCGGTCGATGGGTCAGCTGCTCGTCCGCACGCCGATCCTGCGGCGGCGGGCGTTCTACCACGCCTTGCTGTTCGGGGCGTTCAGCCTGTTCTGGACCGCCGTGCCGCTGATCCTGGCGAGCCCGGAGTGCGGACTGAGCCAGGTCGACATCGCCCTGTTCTCCCTGGCGGCGGTGGCAGGAGCCTTCGTCGCCCCGATCGCGGGCCGGGTGGCCGACCGTGGTCTGACGAAACCTGCTACGGCCTTCGCGATCCTGACCGTCGTGGCCTGTTTCCTCCTGGTGTTCGCGAGTGGCGGCCACGTTGTCGCGGTCCTGTTCGTCGCGGCGCTCCTGCTCGACGTCGGGATCTCGTGCAACCTGGTGCTGGGGCAGCGTTCGATCTTCGCGCTGGGCGCGGAGATCCGCAGCCGGCTGAACGGCCTCTACATGGCGATCTTCTTCTGTGGAGGTGCGGTCGGGTCGGCCGTGGCCAGCGTGGTGTACGCGACGTACGGTTGGGTGGGCATCGCATGGTGCGGCATCGCCTTCCCGTTGGTGGCGCTCCTCTACTTCCTGACGGAGATGGTGCCGGGGCGTCCCGCGACGGCTGAGTGATCCGGATGCCACGACGGGCCGCCCGAGGGGGCGGCCCGTCATGGTGCACTGCGCCGACGACCGTCGGCCGGTCCGTCGCTGACGTGCTCAAGTTGCCCGTGGGTAGCTTGAGTTACCCGGAAGTGAAGACTTGTCACGGGGCTTCCGTGGCGGCTTGGGGCTCGCCACACTCGTTGACATGACCAGCACTCTACGCGCGTGGAAGACTGCTGCCTCCGCCGCCACCGTCGCCCTGATCGCCCTCGCCCCCGTCGTCGCCGCCACCGGGGCGAACGCCGCCGTGAGCGGCACCGTGTGCGTCTCCGCCCTGCCCCCGCAGGCCAGAACGACGCTCAACCTCATCGCCTCCAACGGGCCGTTCCCGTACCGCCAGGACGGGATCGTGTTCCAGAACAACGGCGGCGTGCTGCCGCGCCAGTCGTACGGCTACTACCACGAGTACACCGTGGTGACCCCGGGCGCGCCGACGCGCGGCGCCCGGCGGATCGTCACCGGCAAGCGGGCCCAGGAGGACTACTACACCAGCGACCACTACGCGACCTTCCGGCTGATCAACTTCGGCTGCTGACACCGGCACCGCTCCTCGGCCCCGGCGTGGCCCCCGGCCCGCCGGGGCCGTTCGCGTGCCCGCCGGGGCCGCGCGGGGCGCTCGACGATCAGCGCCGGGTGGCATAGGGTCGTGGACGCGGCATCGCGTGTCGGTCACCGGCCGGGTGAGGCATGGAGGTGTCCGCGAGGTGCCTTACGGAGGCATTCCGCACATGTCGGTCGAGTTGAACCACACCATCGTCCACGCCCGGGACAACCGGGAATCCGCCGAGTTCCTGGCGGGGATCCTGGGCCTCGAAGTCGGTCCCGAGTGGGGCCCGTTCATCCCCGTCGCCACGAGCAACGGCGTCACGCTGGACTTCGCGAGCGTCCCCGAAGAGTCGATCACCATGCAGCACTACGCCTTCCTCGTCTCCGACGACGAGTTCGACGCGGCGTTCGAGCGGATCGGGCGGGCCGGGATCACGTACTACGCCGACCCGCGCATGAAGCAGCCGGGCGAGATCAACCACCACCACGGCGGGCGGGGGCTGTACTTCCTGGATCCCGCCGGCCACGGCATGGAGATCATCACCCGCCCCTACGGCAGCCACGCGACGACCCCCGGGTCGTGACGCGGGGCCGGCCCGGTCCACTTCGGCGTGGGCCGGGCCGGCCGGACGCCGTTCGGGTCGATTACGTGCGGGCGAGGACCGCGGCGAGGGCCGCGAGGTCGGTGTCGGTGGTGGCCAGGACCACCAGGGGAGCGGTCGCGGCCGGGCCGAGGCGGGCGATCTCGCACGCGATGAGGCCGTTTCCGGCGGTGGCGACCAGGGCGACCGGCGCGCGGGACTCCAGCAGCGGGGCCAGCAGCGGGCGGTAGGCGGCGGGTGGTGCGTCGTCGTGCACCGGGCGCAGCACGGCGAGGGCCTGCGGGCCGGGCCAGGTGCGGGCGGTGGCGGGGAAGCGGGCGTCCGGTGTGCCGGGCGGGGGCAGCAGGAGCACCCAGCCTGCGCCGGGGCGGGTGGCCCGGCGCAGGACATCGAGGTGGACGGTTTCCAGCGGCCCGGTCGGCCCGGTCGGCCCGGTCGGCGCGCTCGGCGCGCTCGGCGCGCTCGGAGTGCTCGGAGTGCTCGGAGCGGGGTCGGAGGGACCGCCCGGGTGCGGGACCGGGTGGCCGGCGAGGGTGGTGCGGAGGAGCTCGGTGGTGGCGAGGCCGCTCGGGAGGTCGGGGAAGCTGCGCAACAGGTGTGCGCTCTGGCTGAGGAGTTCGGTCGCGTCCCGGTCGGCGAACAGGGCGCGGTCGTGGACGGTGGTGAGGACGAGCCCGCCCGTCGCGTCGTAGTGCGCGGTGAGCGTGATCGGGTACGACGTGAAGGTGCCGGCGGGGGTCGGGGTGTCGACGTGGATGCCGTGGGCCGCCAGGCCGGTGTCCAGCCGGGGGTGGTGCGGCGCGAGCGGCAGGTGTTCCAGGACGACGAGGCTCTGCGGGCGCCGGCCGGGCGGCGTGCCGTTCCACCGGTGCGCCTGGCCGGGGGAGACCCACTCGTAGGAGGAGAGGTCGAGCACTCCGTCCCGCAGGGCCGCGAGGAGCTGCGGGACCGTCGTGCTCGGGTGCACCCGGACGGTGATCGGCAGCGGGGTGCGCAGGGCGCCGGGGAGCCGGTCGATGCCGTCCAGCGGGATCCCGCGGCCCGAGAGCGTCACGGCGAACCCGACCCGGACGGCCCGCGGGGCCACGCGCGGGTCAGGCTCCTGCGCGGCGCGGTACAGCAGCAGGGCCCACGCGGCCTGGAGCGCGCTGCTCTCGCCCGCGCCCCAGGCGGCGGCCCAGCCGCGCAGCCGCACCGCCTCGTACGGGGTGAGGCGGCGCCGGGCCCGTCCGCTGCCGCGGCCGTGGGCGAGGTGACCGGCCGGGACGACGACGGTGGCGGCGGGCCGGGTGGACCAGAACTGCCGGGCTGGGCCGGTGTCCTGGGCGCCGAGCCAGCGGGCGTGGTCGCGGAGGTCCGGGCGGCGCTCGCCGCCGGGGAGGGTGCCGCCGGTCAGGTAGGCGCGGTAGAAGGACTGGAGGAGCAGGCGCACGCTCCAGCCGTCCAGCATGGCGTGGTGGTAGGTGAGCAGCACGCGGGTGACGGGGCCCTCGTCGGACGGGCCGGTGTCGACCAGCGTGGCGCGCAGCAGGGCGGGCCGGCGCAGGTCGAAGCCGCGCCGGCGGTCGGCGTCCAGGAGCTCCTCCCAGCCGGGCGCGCCGGACGGGTGGCGGGTGACCTCGGGGACGGCGCGGTCGTGGAGGACGATCCACGGGTCGTCGTGCGCGTCCTCCGGCCAGTCGAACGCGGCCCGCAGGACGAGCTCGTGGTCGAAGACGGACTGCCAGGCGGCGGTGAACCGGTCGGTGTCCAGCGGGCCGTGCCAGTTCCAGGACAGCTGCTCGACGTGCCGCCCACCGTGGTCGGCCCCGCCGGTCGCGTCGCGCAGGAGCTCGCGCTGGAGGGCGCTGGTGGGGACGGTCACCGGCGCGGGCGGGTGGGAGAGCGCGGAGCGCAGTTCCTCCAGGACGCCGAGGGTGCGGGCGGGCGGCCCGGCGGCGATTCCGACGAAGAGCCGCCGGGCCGCGCCGGGCCGCCCGACCAGGACGGCGCGCACGCGCGGCCCGTGCGCGAGGCTGCGGCCGAGCTCGGCGAGGACGCCGTCGAGCCCGTCCGGGCCGGCGGCCTCGCGCTCCCACAGGACGTCCGGTCCCGCGCCGGGTTCGACGGCGCGCAGGGCCGTGCGCAACACGGTGCCGGCGTAGGGCTGGTAGAGCTCGACGAGGTGGAACTCGGCGGCCCGGCCCGGCGGTTGCCACTCCTCGGGTGTCGGGGGGCGCCACTGCCGGGTGGCGGTGCGGGCCAGTGCGGCGGTGACCGAGCCGGCGTCGAGGCGCCGCGGCGGTCGCCGGGCGGGCAGGCAGGGCGGCGGCTCCGGGGTGCCGGCGACGAACAAGGTGACCGGTGCGCTGGCGAACTGACGAGTCGTCATCATTGATCAGCGGGCACCTGGCCCGGGTCCTTTCCGTCGGTGGCCGTGCGGGGGAGGGGCTCGGGGCCCGCCTACTGCGTGGCGAGGCCGCCGCAGACGTTGAGGGCCTGGGCCGTGATGCTCGCGGCCGTGGCGGTGGTGAGGTAGCCGGCCAGGGCGGCGACCTCCTCGGGGGTGGTGTAGCGCCCGAGCGGGATCTGGGTCTGGAAGTGCTGGAGGATCGTCTCGGGCGTCGTGTTGTAGGCGGTCGCGTACTCGTGGTGGATGCGGGTGGTGTTGGGGGTGTGCACGTAGCCGGGGCAGATCGCGTTGACGGTGGTGCCGGTGGGGGCGAGCTCCTTGGCGAGGGCCTTCGTGAAGCCGATGACGGCGTGCTTGCTCGCGGTGTAGGGCGCGCCGAGGGTGACGGGCTGCTTCCCGGCGGTGGAGGCGATGTTGATGATGCGCGGGTGGGCCGTGGCGGTGATGTGCCCGTGTCTGAGGGTCTCGCGGGTGACGAGGAAGACGGCGTTCAGGTTGGTGTCGATGACGTCGTACCAGAGGTCGTCGGTGGTCGTCGCGGTGGGGCCGCCGCCGGTGCGGCCGGCGTTGTTGACGAGGACGGTGATGGGCCCGTGGCGGTCCACGGCGTCCTGGACGAGCCTGGTGACCTGGGCCGGGTCGCGGACGTCGCAGGGGGCGCCGTCGGCCTCGATGCCCTCCTCGCGGAGCGTGCCGAGGGTGTCGGTGATGTCCTGGGCCGTGCGCGCGCAGATGTGGACGCGGTGACCGCGGTTGCCCAGCTCGCGGGCGATGGCGAGGCCGATTCCGCGCGTCCCGCCGGTGATGAGGGCGAGGGGTTTGCCGGATGTGGGCGTCATGGCGGGTCCTGGGTGAGGAGGGTGTGGGTGCTCAGGCCGGATACAGGTTGTAGGTCGTCGGGTGGAGGCTGGTGGCGGGCGTGTTGAGCGTGGGGTCGAGCGTGAGGATCGCGTGGTGCAGGTGCTGGAGGTGGGGCGAGGGCTGGATGCCGAGCTCGGCGGTGAGGCGGTGGCGCAGGTGGTGGTACGTGGTGAGTGCGGTGGTCTGCCGCCCGGCCCGGTAGAGGGCGACCATCGCCTGGGCGTGCAGGCCCTCGTGGTGCGGGTGCTGGTGGGTGAGGTGGGTGAGTTCGGGGATCAGCTCGTTGTGCCGGCCCAGGCGCAGGTCGGTGTCGATGCGGCGTTCGAGGGTGACCAGGCGGCTCTCCTCCAGCCGGATGATCTCGGTGCTGAGGATCGGTCCCGGAGTGATGTCGACGAGCGCGGGGCCGTTCCACAGCGCGAGGGCCTCGTGGAAGCGGGCGTTGGCGTCCAGGTCGTGGCCGCGGTTGAAGGCCTCCTGGCCGCGCGTGGTGAGGTCGTTGTACGCCTGGAGGTCGAGGGCGTGGCGGGCGGGGTCGGCGGGCGGGAGGGTGAGCTGGTAGCCGCAGTGTCTGGTGGTCAGGACGTCCTTGGCGGTGGTGTCCTGGCCGGCCGGCGGCGCCCCGGCGAGGGCGTGGGTGATGCGGCGGCGCAGCTGGAGGATGTACGTCTGGAGCGTCGTGAGGGCCCGCCGCGGCGGGTGGTCGCCCCAGATCTCGTGGATGAGCGTGCTCGTGGGGAGGATCCGGTTCGGGTAGAGCGCGAGCAGGGCGAGGATCTGCCGCTGCTTGGCGGCCGTGGGGACGATCGAGGTGCCGTTGAGGTCGGCGGTGAGCGGGCCGAGGACCTGGATGCGCATGGCGGTTCTCCCCTGGGTGCGGGCTCGGCGTGGTCGTCGAAGGAGTGTGCGGATGCGTCCGCACACTAAGCCCGTGCCGCGGGGGCGGCGGGATTTCTCTAGCCCGGGTCGAGCCCGCTTCCGGGCCCGCTGTGGGGGCGCGAACGTCGTGGGGCGTCGTGGTCGTGGGGGCGTGGACGTCGTGATCCGGCCCGAAGTCTCGCAAATTCCTTAGCCGTGCTTCTGGTTCGCTGGCTGTGCCGAGAACGGCCCGCGAGCCCGCGAGCGGTGGCTGAAGGGGAACGGATGTCCAAGCGTGCACTGATCACCGGGGTGACCGGCCAGGACGGGTCGTACCTGGCCGAACACCTCATCTCCCTGGGGTACGAGGTCTGGGGCCTCACCCGGGGACAAGCGAATCCGCGGAAGGACCGGGTCAGCAGGCTGATCCCGGACCTGCGGTTCGTCGACGGCGACCTGATGGACCAGGGCAGCCTGGTCTCCGCCGTCGACTCGATCCAGCCCGACGAGGTCTACAACCTCGGGGCGATCTCGTTCGTGCCGATGTCCTGGCGCCAGCCGGAACTCGTCACCGAGGTCAACGGCACCGGCGTGCTGCGGGTGCTGGAGGCGATCCGGATGGTCAGCGGGATCAACAAGCCGGCCGGCGCGGTCGGCGGTCCCGGACGGATCCGGTTCTACCAGGCCTCCAGTTCCGAGATGTTCGGCATGGTGGCGGAGACCCCGCAGGACGAGCGGACCATCTTCCACCCACGCAGCCCGTACGGCGTGGTGAAGACGTACGGTCACTACATCACCCGCAACTACCGCGAGTCCTACGGGATGTACGGCGTCTCGGGGATCCTGTTCAACCACGAGTCGCCGCGCCGCGGGGCCGAGTTCGTGACCCGCAAGATCTCGCTGGCGGTCGCGCAGATCAAGCTCGGCCTGCAGGACCGGCTGCTGCTCGGCAACCTCGACGCCGTGCGCGACTGGGGCTTCGCCGGGGACTACGTCCGGGCGATGCACCTGATGCTCCAGCAGGACGAGCCGGGCGACTACGTCATCGGCACCGGGCGGATGCACTCGGTGCGGGACGCGGCCAGGATCGCCTTCGAGTGCGTCGGGCTCGACTGGGAGCGGTACGTCGAGGTGGACCCGGGGCTCGTGCGGCCGGCCGAGGTGGAGACGCTCTGCGCCGACGCCGGCAACGCGCGGGAGAAGCTGGGCTGGGAGCCGAAGGTCGACTTCCCGGAGCTCATGCGGATGATGGTGGAGTCCGACCTGGAGCAGGCGCGCGTCGCCCGCGACTACGGCGAGGTGCTGGCCGGCGCCCGCTGGTGACACGGGCCGGGATTGCTTGAGGGCGGTGGGGACGCGAAGTCCCCACCGCCCTAGCGTTGTTCGAGAGCCGGCCCGTTCGGCGGCCGGGAGAGTTCCAGGATCGCCAGCGCGATTCCGGCGCCCTGGTCGCCCAGCCGGGCGGCGTAGCGGCGCAGCATGGCGTTCTCCTGCGCGAGGCTGGTGGTCGGCAATCCGGCGGCGCGGCGGCTGAGTTGGTGGCCCCGGGCCAGCCGGATGCGGTGGACCAGTTGGGCGATCAGCTGCTCGTCGAGCTCGCTGAGCTCGCTGAGTTCGGCCGCGGCCGGGTCCGCGGTGCCCTCGGCGGAGGGCCGCGGCACTCTCGGTGCGTCGCCGTGCGGGAACGGTTCGGGCATGGCGGTGATCCTCGTCGATGTCGGGGCGCCGCCCCGGTCGGGCCGCGCCCATGGCTCGCGGAACTGACGATCCAGCCGAACGGCCCGGCAAATCCCTAGAGTCCGGGGGGCGTTGGAGCAGGATCGACAGACCCTGGGGTCTGCCTCCGGCCTCCCGTCGTCCGCCCGGAGGCAGACCCTAGGGAAATTCGGCGCGGGCCGGATCGAGACTGGGCGCTGGAGTGCGGGAATGCGAGCGCCGCGCGTGCCGGGCACGCGGGCCGTCCTCAAGCGGATCCCTGCCGTTCGCCGGTCTTCCAGATGGGTTGCGTCGATGATGGACAAGGAACAGAAGCTCCGGGACTACCTCAAGCGGGCCAGCGCGGACCTCCAGCGCTCCCGGCAGCGGGTGGACGAGCTGGAGGCGGCCGCCCGGGAGCCGATCGCCATCGTGGGGATGAGCTGCCGCTTCCCCGGCGGGGTCGCGGCTCCCGAGGACCTCTGGGCGATGCTGGTCGCCGGCGAGGACGGCATCACCGGCCTGCCCGCCGACCGCGGCTGGGAGCTCGACCCGGCGGACGGGCCGGTCGACGTCCGGGGCGGGTTCCTGCAGGGCGCCGCCGACTTCGACCCGGGCTTCTTCGGCATCTCGCCGCGCGAGGCGCTGTCCATGGACCCGCAGCAGCGCGTCCTGCTGGAGGCCTCCTGGGAGGCCATCGAGCGCGCGGGCATCGACCCGAGCAGCGTCCGCGGCACCCGCACCGGCGTGTTCGTCGGCGCGATGCCGCAGGACTACCGCACCGGGCCGGACGACGACGTCCAGGGCTTCGTCCTGACCGGCAACGCGACCAGCGTGATCTCCGGTCGCCTCTCCTACGTCCTCGGCGCCGTCGGCCCTGCCGTCACCGTCGACACCGCGTGCTCGTCCTCGCTCGTCGCGCTCCACCTGGCCGCGCAGTCGCTGCGCGCGGGGGAGTGCGGCATGGCGCTCGCCGCGGGCGTCACCGTCATGTCGACGCCCACCACCTTCGTCGAGTTCGCCCGCCAGGGCGGCCTGGCCTCGGACGGCCGCTGCCGCTCCTTCGCCGACTCCGCGGACGGCACCGGGTGGGCCGAGGGCGTCGGCGTGCTCGTCCTGGAGCGGCTGTCGGTGGCCCGGCGCAACGGGCACCGGGTGCTGGCCGTCGTGCGCGGCACCGCCGTCAACCAGGACGGCGCCTCGAACGGGCTCACCGCGCCCAACGGGCCGTCCCAGCAGCGCGTCATCGAGCAGGCGCTGCGCAACGCCCGGCTCTCCGCCGACCAGGTCGACGCGGTCGAGGCGCACGGCACCGGCACCGTCCTCGGCGACCCGGTCGAGGCCCAGGCGCTGCTCGCCACCTACGGGCGCGGGCGGGACCCGCAGCGCCCGCTGCTGCTCGGCTCGGTGAAGTCGAACCTGAGCCACACCCAGGCCGCGGCCGGCATGGCCGGGGTGATCAAGACGGTGCTGGCGCTGCGGCACGAGCTGCTGCCGCGCACCCTGCACGTGGACGAGCCGTCCACGCACGTCGACTGGGAGTCCGGCGCCGTCCGGCTGCTGACCGAGGCGACGCCGTGGCCGCAGGGCGCCGAGCCGCGCCGGGCGGGCGTCTCGTCCTTCGGCCTCAGCGGCACCAACGCGCACGCCATCATCGAGGAGGCCCCGCCGGCGGAGGAGACGCCGGAGGCGGAGGCGGCCGTCGACGCCGGGACGCTGCCCTGGCTGGTCTCCGGCCGCACCCCCGAGGCGCTGCGCGCCCAGGCCGAGCGGCTGGTCGCGTTCCTGGCGGCGGACGCCGAGGGCTCCGACGCCGACCTCGCCCACGCGCTCGCGACCACCCGGGCCGCCCTGGAGCACCGGGCCGTCGTCACCGCGGCCGGACGCGACGAGGCCGTCGCGGCGCTCACCGCGCTCGCGGCCGGCGAGGGCGACGGCCGGGCCGTCCTGGGCACCACCCAGGGCCGCGGCAAGCTCGCCTTCCTGTTCGCCGGCCAGGGCTCGCAGCGCCTCGGCATGGGCCGCGCACTGGCCGCCCGCTTCCCGGCGTTCGCCGCCGCGCTGGACGAGGTGCTGGCCGGGTTCGACCCGGCCCTGCGCGAGGTGGTCTGGGGCGCCGACGAGGAGGCCCTGAACCGCACCGGCCACGCCCAGCCCGCGCTGTTCGCCGTCGAGGTCGCGCTGTACCGGCTGCTGGAGTCGTGGGGCGTGCGCCCGGACTTCCTGGCCGGCCACTCGGTCGGCGAGATCGCCGCCGCGCACGTCGCCGGGGTGTTCACCCTCGCCGACGCGTGCGCGCTGGTCGCCGCCCGGGCCCGCCTGATGCAGGCCCTGCCGGCCGGTGGCGCGATGGTCGCGGTGCAGGCGGACGAGGACGAGGTCCTCCCGCTGCTCGGCGACGGCGTGTCGCTGGCCGCCGTCAACGGCCCGCGGGCCGTCGTCGTCGCGGGCGAGACCGCCGCGGCGGAGGCCGTCGGCGCGCACTTCGCCGCACTCGGGCGCAAGGTCCGGCGCCTGCGCGTCTCGCACGCCTTCCACTCGCCGCTCATGGACCCGATGCTCGACGAGTTCCGCGCCGTCGTCGCCGCGCTGGACCCGCAGGCGCCCGCGATCCCGATCGTCTCCACCCTCACCGGCTCGCTCGCCACCGTCGAGCAGCTCACCTCCGCCGGCTACTGGGCCGACCAGGCCCGCCAGGCCGTCCGCTTCGCCGACGCCACCGGCTGGCTCGGCGGCCACGGCGCCACCCTGTTCCTCGAACTCGGCCCGGACGGCGCCCTCGCCGCGCTCGCCCAGGGCGCTCTCGACGAGCCGGTGACCGCTGTCGGCGCGCTGCGCCCCGGCCGCGACGAGACCGAGGCGCTCACCGAGGCCCTCGCCGCACTGCACGTGCGCGGCGTTCCGGTGCGCTGGGACGCCTACTTCGAGGGCACCGGTGCCCGCCATGCCGAGCTGCCCACCTACGCCTTCCGGCACAAGCGCTACTGGCCGAAGAGCGCGCTCTCGCGCACCGGCGACGTCCGCGCCGCCGGGCTCGGCTCGGCCAACCACCCGCTGCTCGCCGCCGCCGTCTCGCTCGCCAACACCGACGGCCTGCTGCTGACCGGCCGGCTCTCGCTGCGCACCCACCCGTGGCTGGCCGACCACGCCGTCGACGGCACCGTCCTGCTGCCCGGCACGGCCTTCCTGGAGCTCGCCGTGCGCGCGGGCGACGAGGTCGGCTGCGAACGCGTCGAGGAGCTGACGCTCACCGCGCCGCTGCCGCTGCCCGAGCAGGGCGGCGTGCAGGTGCAGGTGTGGGCCGGACGGGCCGACGCGAGCGGGCGGCGCACCGTCGGCGTCTACGCCCGTCCCGAGGGCGACGAGGACGCCCCGTGGACGCAGCACGCCGACGGCATCCTCGTGCCGGGCGAACAGGGCGCTGTTGCGACGGAGTTCACGCAGTGGCCGCCGGCCGGCGCCGAGGCGCTGGACCTGGACGGCCTGGACGAGCGCCTCGCGGGTGCGGGCTTCCACTACGGCCCGGCCTTCCGCGGGCTGCGCGCGGCCTGGCGGCGCGGCGAGGACGTGTTCGCCGAGGTCGCGCTGGACGAGGGCGCGAGCGGCGAGGCCGGCGCGTTCGGGATCCACCCGGCGCTGCTGGACTCGGCGCTGCACGCGACGGCGTTCCTGGGGCTCGGCGGGGTGCCGTTCTCCTGGCAGGACGTCAGCCTGCACGCCGCGGGCGCGTCGGTGGTGCGGGTGCGGCTGTCCGCGACGGGGGACGACTCGGTCGCGGTCGAGGTCGCCGACGCGGCGGGCGGCCCGGTCGCCTCGGTCGGCTCGCTGCTGCTGCGGGCGCTCCCGGCGTTGGCCGGCGCGGGCGCCGGGCCGGTGCGGGACGCGATGTTCGAGCTGCGCTGGTCCCGGCCGCGCGGCGGCGCGCAGGCGCCCGCCTCGGTGGCCGTGCCGGACGCGGACCCGCTCGGCCTCGGCGTGCTGCCGACGGTCGGTGAGGGACCTGCCGAGGTGGTGCTCGTGCCGCTCGCGGGCGACCCGGCCGACCCGGTCGCCTCGGCCCACGCGCTGACGGCCCTGGCCCTGGCCCGGGTCCAGCAGTGGCTCACCGCGGACACGGACGGCCGGCTGGTCTTCGTGACCCGGGGCGCCGTCGCCACCACGGCGGACGACGAGGTCACCGACCCGGCCGCCGCGGCCGTGTGGGGCCTGGTGCGCTCCGCGCAGGCCGAGCACCCGGGCCGGTTCGGCCTGGTCGACCTGGACCCGGCGGGCGGCCCGCTGCCCGAGCGCGCCCTCGGCGGCGACGAGCCGCAGCTGGCCGTGCGCGGCGGCGCCGTGCTCGCGGCCCGGCTGGCCCGCGCGGGCGCGGTGGCCGCGACCGGCGCCGGCGCCGCGTGGGACCAGGACGGGACCGTCCTGATCACGGGCGGCACCGGCGGCCTCGGCGCCGTCCTCGCCCGGCACCTGGTCGCCGAGCGCGGCGTCCGCCGCCTGCTGCTCGTGAGCCGCCGCGGCGCTGCGGCCGAGGGCGCCGCCGACCTGGCGGCGCAGCTCGCCGAGGCGGGCGCCGAGGTCGCGGTCGAGGCCTGCGACCTCACCGACCGCGCCGCCGTCGAGCGCCTGGTCGCGGGCGTGTCCGCCGGGCACCCGCTGACCGCCGTGGTGCACGCCGCCGGTGTGCTCGACGACGGCGTCGTCGAGCAGCTCACCCCCGAACGGCTCGCCGCCGTCCTGCGGCCCAAGGCCGACGCCCTGTGGCACCTCCACGAGGCCACCCGCGGCCTCGACCTCGCCGCGTTCGTCGTCTTCTCGTCCTTCTCCGGCACCGTCGGCGCGGCCGGCCAGGCCAACTACGCCGCCGCCAACGCCTTCGCGGACGCGCTCGTGCGCACCCGCCGCGCCGCCGGACTGCCCGGACTCTCGCTCGGCTGGGGCCCGTGGGCCCCCGTCGGCGGCCTGACCGGCGGGATGGCCGGCGGGCTCACCGACGCCGACCTCGACCGCCTCGCCAGGCTCGGCACCCCGGCGCTCTCCGCGGCCGACGGCACCGCGCTGTTCGACGCCGCCCTCGCCCGCCCCGAGGCCGTCCTGCTGCCCGTCCGCCTCGACCTCCCGGCGCTGCGCGCCCGGGGCGAGGTGCCGCCGCTCCTGCGCGGCCTGATCCGCACCCCCTCCCGCCGCGCCGCCGTGACCGCCACCGAGGCGGCCGGCGCCCTCACCCGCCGGCTCGCCGGGCTGGACGAGCGCGCCCGCACCGAGGCGGTCGTCGACCTGGTCCGCGCCCAGGTGGCCGCCGTCCTGCGGCACGCCGACGCCGCCGAGGTCGACCCGCACCGCCCGTTCCAGGACCTCGGCTTCGACTCCCTCACCGCCGTCGAGCTGCGCAACCGCCTGAGCGCCGCCACCGGGCTGCGCACCTCCGCGACCGTCGTCTTCGACTACCCGACCGTCACTGCCCTCGCCGGGCACGTCCTGGACGGCCTGACGGGCGCGCAGGCGCCGGCCGCCGCGGCCCCCGTGCGGGCGGCGGCCGACGACGACCCGATCGTCATCGTCGGCATGAGCTGCCGCTACCCCGGCGGCGTCGCCTCGCCCGAGGACCTGTGGCGCCTGCTGCGCGAGGGCACCGACGCGATCTCCGGCCTGCCCACCGACCGCGGCTGGGACGTCGAGTCGCTCTACCACCCGGACCCGGACCACCTCGGCACCAGCTACACCCGCTTCGGCGGCTTCCTGCACGAGGCCGCCGACTTCGACCCGGGCTTCTTCGGCATGAGCCCGCGCGAGGCGCTGGCCACCGACGCCCAGCAGCGCCTGCTGCTGGAGGCCTGCTGGGAGGCGGTCGAGCGGGCCGGGATCGACCCGGTGTCGCTGCGCGGCAGCCGCACCGGCGTGTTCGCCGGCGTGATGTACAACGACTACTCCGCGCTGCTCGCGGGCGGGCGCTTCGAGGGCCACCAGGGCAGCGGCACCTCGCCCAGCATCGCCTCCGGCCGCGTGTCCTACACGCTCGGCCTGGAGGGCCCGGCCGTCACCGTCGACACCGCGTGCTCGTCGTCGCTGGTCGCCATGCACTGGGCCATGCAGGCCCTGCGCGCCGGCGAGTGCACCCTCGCCCTGGCCGGCGGCGTCACCGTGATGTCCACCCCGACCTCGCTGATCGAGTTCTCCCGCCAGCGCGGCCTCGCCCCGGACGGGCGCTGCAAGGCGTTCTCCGACCGGGCCGACGGCGTCGGCTGGTCCGAGGGCGTCGGCGTGATCGCGCTGGAGCGCCTCTCGGACGCGCGCCGCAACGGGCACCAGGTGCTCGCCGTCGTGCGCGGCTCCGCCGTCAACCAGGACGGCGCCTCCAACGGGCTCACCGCCCCCAACGGGCCGTCCCAGCAGCGCGTCATCCGCCAGGCCCTGGCCACCGCCGGGCTCGCCACGGCCGACGTCGACGTCGTCGAGGCGCACGGCACCGGCACCTCCCTGGGTGACCCGATCGAGGCCCAGGCGCTGCTCGCCACCTACGGGCAGGACCGCGAACTCCCGCTGCTGCTCGGCTCGGTGAAGTCCAACCTCGGCCACACCCAGGCCGCCGCGGGCGTCGCGGGCGTGATCAAGATGGTGCTGGCGATGCGGCACGGCGTCGTGCCCCGCACGCTGCACGCGGCCGAGCCGTCCTCCCACGTGGACTGGGACGAGGGCGCGGTGGAGCTGCTGACCGAGGAGGCGGACTGGCCGGAGACCGGCCGCCCGCGCCGGGCCGGCGTGTCCTCCTTCGGCTTCAGCGGCACCAACGCCCACGTCATCCTCGAACAGGCCCCGGCCGTCGTCTCGCGGGACACCGTTCCCGCCGTGGCGGAGCCCGTCCTGCTCTGGCCGCTGGCCGGCCGCAGCCCGGCCGCGCTGCGCGACCAGGCCTCCCGCCTGCGCGCGTTCGCCACCGCGGACCCGGCGGCGAGCCCGGCCGACCTCGGCCTCTCGCTCGCCACCACCCGCTCCGGCTTCGACCACCGCGCGGTGGCCGTCGGCGCCGACCGCGACGAACTGCTCGCCCCCCTGGCCGCCCTCGCCGCGGGCGAGTCCGCCGCCGGGCTGGTCGCGGGCGAGGCCGGCGCCGGCAAGCTCGCCGTGCTGTTCGCCGGCCAGGGCGCCCAGCGCCTCGGCACCGGACGCGAACTCGCCGAGCGCTACCCGGTGTTCGCCGAGGCGCTGGACGAGGTGCTGGGCGAGTTCGGCCCCCGGCTGGAGCGCCCGCTGCGCGAGGTCCTCCACGGTGACGACGAAGAGCTGCTGAACCGCACCGGCTGGGCGCAGCCCGCGATCTTCGCCGTCGAGGTCGCGCTGTTCCGCCTGGTCGCCTCGCTCGGCGTGCGCGCCGACGTGCTGCTCGGCCACTCCGTCGGCGGGATCGCCGCCGCGCACTGCGCCGGGGTGCTGTCGCTCGCCGACGCCTGCGCGCTCGTGGCCGCCCGGGCCCGGCTCATGGACGCGCTGCCCGAGGGCGGTGCCATGGTCTCCGTCGAGGCCACCGAGGACGAGGTGCTGCCGCGCCTGGTGCCCGGCGTGTCCGTCGCGGCCGTCAACGGGCCGCGGGCCGTGGTGGTCTCCGGCCTGGAGGACGAAGTCCTGCGCATCGCCGGGGAGTTCGCGGCCGAGGGCCGCCGGACGAAGCGGCTGCGCGTCTCGCACGCCTTCCACTCGCCGCTGATGGAGCCGATGCTGGAGGAGTTCCGGCGCACCGTCGCGGAGCTGGAGTTCCGCGCCCCGGCCATCCCGCTGGTCTCCGACAGCACCGGCGAGCTCGCCACCGAGGCGGAGCTGTGCTCGCCCGAGTACTGGGTCGAGCACGTCCGCCGGGCCGTCCGCTTCGCCGACGGCGTCCGCGCCGCCCGCTCGGCCGGCGCCGCCACCTTCCTCGAACTCGGGCCGGACGGCGTGCTGTCCGCGCTCGCCGAGGAGGTCCTGGCCGAGACCGAACCGATCGAGCACGGCGCCGTGGCGGCCGTCCCGCTGCTGCGCGCCGGCCGCCCCGAGGAGCGGACCGCCGCCCTCGCCCTCGCCGCGCTCCACGTGCGCGGCCACGCCCTGGACTGGGCCGCGCTGTACGCGGGCACCGGCGCCCGCCGCACCGGCCTGCCCACCTACGCGTTCCAGCACGAGCGCTACTGGCCCGAGGCCGAGCCCGAGGCGGCCGCCCCGGTCGCCGACCCGGCCGACTCCGCGCTGTGGGGCGCCGTCGAGCGCGGCAGCGCCGCCGAACTCGCCGGCCTGCTCGGCCTGCGCGACGAACAGCACGCCGGCCTCTACGCCCTCCTGCCCGCCCTCGCCGACTGGCGCCGCACCCGGCACGAGAAGGCCCAGCTCGACGCCGCCCGCTACCGCGTCCACTGGCGGCCCGTCCGCCCGGCGGCCGCGCCCGTGCTGGACGGCACCTGGCTGGTCGTCACCACCGAGGCCGTCGACGACGCCGAACTCCTCGACGCCCTGCGCGGCCACGGCGCCCGCCTGGAGCGCCTGGCGCTCGGCGAGGACTGCCGCGACCGCGCCGAACTCGCCCGCCGCATCGCGGACTTCGGCGAGCTCAGCGGCATCCTGTCGCTCGTCGCGTTGGCCGACCGGCCCGTCCCCGGGCCCGGCCTGCCGGCGGGCGTCGCGCTCGGCGTCGTCCTCGCCCAGGCCCTCGGCGACCTGCGCTCCGCCGCGCCGCTGTGGACCGTCACCCGCGGCGCCGTCTCCACCGGGCCCGCCGACCCGCTCACCAACCCCGTCCAGGCCGCCGCGTGGGGTCTCGGCCGGGTCGCCGCCCTGGAGCGCCCGCAGGCGCCGGGCGGGCTGGTCGACCTGCCGCCGGTGCTGGACGCGCCGACCGTGCAGGGCCTCGTCGGTGTCCTGGCCGGAGGTGGCCGAGGGGGAGAGGACCAGATCGCGCTGCGCGGCAGCGCGGCCTACGGCCGCCGCCTGGTGCGGCACGCCGTCGACGAGCTGCCCCGCGCCGAGGAGTTCACCGCCGACGGCACCGTCCTCGTCACCGGCGGCACCGGCGCGCTCGGTGCCGAGGTCGCCCGCTGGCTGGCCCGCAGCGGCGCCCGGCACCTCGTGCTCACCGGCCGCCGCGGCCCGGACGCCCCCGGCGCCGCCGAACTCGTCGCCGAACTCGCCGAGCACGGCGCCACCGCGGCCGTCGTCGCCTGCGACGTCGCCGACCGCGACGCGCTCGCCGCCGTCCTCGCCGCCGTCCCGGCCGAGCACCCGCTGACCGGCGTCGTGCACGCCGCCGGCGTCGGCCAGGCCGCCCCGCTCTCGGACACCCCGGTCACCGAGGTCGCCGCGCTCACCGCCGCCAAGCTCCACGGCGCCGCCCACCTCGACACCCTCCTCGCCGACCACGACCTGGACTTCTTCGTCCTGTTCTCCTCCGTCGCCGGCATCTGGGGCAGCGCCGGCCAGAGCGCCTACGCCGCCGCCAACGCCTACCTCGACGCCCTCGCCGAGAACCGCCGCGCCCGCGGCCTGACCGCCACCTCGATCGCCTGGGGCCCGTGGGCCGGCGCCGGCATGGCCGCCCACGAGGCCGTCTCCGACGGCCTGCGCCGCCAGGGCCTGCGCTTCCTCGCCCCGGAGACCGCGCTCACCGAGCTGCGCCGCGCGATCGTCCACGACGACGTCGCCGTGACCGTCGCGGACGTCGACTGGGAGCGCTACGCCCCCGTCTTCACCGCCGCCCGGCCGAGCGTCCTGTTCGACGAGCTGCCCGAGGTCCGCGCCCTCGCCCGCGGCGCCGCCGCCGACGCCGGGGCCGCCTCCGACCTCGTCCGCCGCCTGCGCGGCCTCTCCGCGGCCGAGCGCGACCGCCTGCTCGTCGACCTGGTGCGCCGCGAGGCCGCCGCCGTGCTCGGCCACGGCTCCGTCGACGGCGTGCCCGAGAAGCGCGCCTTCCGCGACGCCGGGTTCGACTCGCTCACCGCCGTCGAGCTGCGCAAGCGCCTCGCCGCGCTGACCGGCCTGCCGCTGCCCAGCACGATGGCCTTCGACCACCCGACGCCGGTCGCGCTCGCCGCCTTCCTGCGCGGCGAACTGCTCGACGGGCCGCAGGACGTGACGGCGCCGCCGGTCGCCGCCGCCGACCCGGACGAGCCGATCGCCATCGTCGGCATGGGCTGCCGCTTCCCCGGCGGCGCCGGAAGCCCCGACCAGCTGTGGCGGCTCGTCGCCGAGGGCACCGACGCCATCTCCGAGTTCCCGGAGAACCGCGGCTGGGACACCGGCCTCTACGACCCCGACCCCGACACCCCCGGCCGCACCTACTCCACCCAGGGCGGGTTCCTGCACGAGGCCGGCGAGTTCGACGCCGCGTTCTTCGGCATCTCCCCGCGCGAGGCCCTCGCCATGGACCCGCAGCAGCGCCTGCTGCTGGAGACCACGTGGGAGGCCCTCGAATCCGCGGGCATCGACCCGACCTCCGTCCACGGCAGCGCGACCGGCACCTTCATCGGGTCCACGTACCAGGAGTACGGGCTCGGCATGGACGACAGCTCCGCCGGGCACGCCGTCACCGGCACCAGCCCGAGCGTGCTCTCCGGGCGCCTGGCCTACCTGTTCGGCCTGGAGGGCCCGGCCGTCACCGTCGACACCGCGTGCTCCTCGTCGCTCGTCGCGCTGCACCTGGCCTGCCAGTCGCTGCGCGGCGGCGAGAGCTCCCTCGCGCTCGCCGGCGGCGCCACCGTCATGACCAACCCGAACGCGTTCATCGCCTTCAGCCGCCAGCGCGCCCTCGCCGCCGACGGCCGCTGCAAGGCCTTCTCCGAGGCCGCCGACGGCATGACCCTCGCCGAGGGCGTCGGCGTCGTCGTCCTGGAGCGGCTCTCCGACGCCGAGCGCAACGGCCACGAGGTGCTCGCCGTCATCCGCGGCTCCGCGATCAACCAGGACGGCGCCTCCAACGGGCTCACCGCGCCCAACGGGCCCTCCCAGCAGCGCGTCATCCGCCAGGCCCTGCACAACGCGGGCCTCACCCCCGACGACGTCGACGCCATCGAGGCGCACGGCACCGGCACGGCCCTCGGCGACCCGATCGAGGCCCAGGCCCTCCAGGCCGCCTACGGGCGCGACCGCGACCCGCAGCGTCCGCTGCTGCTCGGCTCGGTCAAGTCCAACATCGGCCACACCCAGTCGGCGGCGGGCGTCGCCGGCGTGATCAAGATGGTCCAGGCGCTGCGCCACGGCGTGCTCCCGGCCACCCTGCACGCCGGGGAGCCGTCCTCGCACATCGACTGGACGCCGGGCACCGTCACCCTGCTCGACGAGGCCACGCCGTGGCCGGCCGGCGAGCGCACCCGCCGCTGCGCGGTCTCCTCCTTCGGCATCAGCGGCACCAACGCGCACGTCGTGCTGGAGGAGGCGCCGGTCGCCGTCCCGGCTCCGCTCGTCGAGGCGCCCGGCGGCGTCCTGCCGTGGGTGCTCTCCGCCCGTACCCCCGCCGCCCTGCGCGCGCAGGCCGCACGCCTCGCCGAGCACCTCGACGCCGAGCCGGACCTTCGCCCGCACGACGTCGCCCACACCCTGCTCACCACCCGCGCCCTCTTCGAGCACCGCGCCGTCGTGCTCGGCGCCGACCCCGCCGAACTGCGCGAGGGCCTCGCCGCGCTCGCCGCCGGGGCCTCCGCGCCGAACGCCGTCCAGGGCCTCGCCGAGGACGGCGGCCGCACCGTCTTCGTCTTCCCCGGCCAGGGCTCCCAGTGGGCCGGCATGGGCGCCCGGCTGCTCGACGAGTCGCCGGTGTTCGCCGAGCGCATCGCCGAGTGCGCGGCGGCCCTGTCCGCGCACGTCGACTGGTCGCTGCTCGACGTGCTGCGCCAGGCCGAGGGCGCGCCCGCGCTGGACCGGGTCGACGTCGTCCAGCCCGCGACCTTCGCCGTCATGGTGGCCCTCGCCGACCTGTGGCGCGCCCACGGCATCCACCCGGACGCCGTGGTGGGCCACTCCCAGGGCGAGATCGCCGCCGCCGTCGTCGCCGGGGCGCTCTCCCTGGAGGACGGCGCCCGGGTGGCCGCCCTGCGCAGCCGGCTCATCGGCCGGGTCCTGGCGGGCTCCGGCGGGATGGTCTCGGTGCCGCTGTCCGCCGAGGAGGCCGAGGAGCGGCTGCGTTCGCGCTTCGACGGGCTCGCCGTGGCCGCCGTGAACGGGCCGCGGACCGTCGTCGTCGCCGGTCCGGCCGGTGAACTCGACGAACTGATGGCCGAGTTCGAGGCCGAGGGCCTGCGCGCCCGGCGGATCAGCGTGGACTACGGCTCGCACTCCGCCCAGGTCGAACTCCTGCGGGACGACCTGCTGACCGACCTCGCCCCCGTGCGCCCGCGCGCCGCCGAGGTGCCGTTCTTCTCCACCGTCACCGGCGACTGGCTCGACACCACCGCCATGGACGCCGGCTACTGGTACCGCAACCTGCGCAACCCGGTCCGCTTCGACCCGGCCGTGCGGGAGCTGATGGCGCAGGGCCACGGCCTGTTCGTCGAGGTCAGCCCGCACACCGTGCTCACCATGGCGATCGAGGCCACCGCCGAGGACCGCGGCGACCGCGCCACCGCCGTCGGCACCCTGCGCCGCGACAAGGGCGGCACCGACCGCTTCCTCGCCTCGCTCGCCGAGGCCTTCGTCCGCGGCGGCCGGGCCGACTGGTCCGCCCGCACCGCCGGCGGGCGCCGCGTGCCGCTGCCCACCTACGCCTTCCAGCACGAGCACCTGTGGGCCGTCGCGCCGCGCCCCGGCGGGGAGCCGGAGGACGGCGAGTTCTGGAACGCCGTCGAGGAGGCCGACGTCGAGGCGCTGGCCGCCCGGCTGCGCATCGACAGCGGCGCGCTCGCACCGGTGCTGCCCGCGCTGTCCGACTGGCACCGCCGCCGGCGGGAGCGCTCGACGCTCGACTCCTGGCGCTACCGGGCGACGTGGAAGCCGCTGACCGTCGCGACCGCCCGCCTGGACGGCACCTGGCTGCTCGTCACCGCTCGGGACGGCGACGGCGAGGGCGAGGCCGCCGCAGGTGAGGACATCGCCGAGGCGCTGACCGCGCACGGCGCGACGGTCGAGCGGCTCGTCCTGGACGACGCCTGCACCGACCGGCAGCGCCTCGCCGCGCTGCTCACGCACGGCGAACTCGCGGGCATCGTCTCCCTGCTCGCCACCGCCGAGCGGCCGAGCGAGCGCCACCCCGCCCTGCCCGAGGGCGTCGCGCTCACGCTCGCCCTGGTCCAGGCCCTGGGCGACGCCGGGCAGGACGCGCCGCTGTGGCTGGTCACCCGCGGCGCCGTCGCCGCCGGGCGCACCGACGCCGTCGCCAACCCGGTGCAGGCGCAGGTCCACGGCCTCGGCTGGACGGCCGCCCTGGAGCACCCGCAGCGCTTCGGCGGCGTCGTCGACCTGCCCGACGCGCTCGACCGGCGCGCCGGCGAGCGGCTGGCCGCCGTGCTGGCCGCCCGCGACGAGGACCAGGTGGCGATCCGCCCCTCCGGCGCCTACGCCCGCCGCATCGTGCGCGCCGAGGCCGCCGCCCGCCGGGAGGCCGGGCCGCTGCGCGGCACCGTGCTCATCACCGGCGGCACCGGCACCCTCGCCCCGCACCTGGCCCGCCGCCTCGTGGCCGAGGGCGCCGAGCGGATCGTGCTCACCAGCCGCCGCGGCGCCACCGCGCCGGGCGCCGCCGAACTGCTCGCCGAGCTCGCCGCCGCGGGCTGCGCGGCCGAGATGGCCGCCTGCGACCTCACCGACCGCGACGCCGTCGCGCGGATGCTCGCCGAGCTCGCCGCCGCCGGCCACGAGGTGCGCACCGTCGTGCACACCGCGGCCGTCATCGAGCTGCTGTCGATCGAGGAGACCACCCACGAGGCCTTCGCCAAGGTCCTGCACGCCAAGACCGCCGGCGCCCGCCACCTCGACGAGCTCCTGCCCGACGACCAGCTCGACGCCTTCGTGCTGTACTCCTCCACCGCCGGCATGTGGGGCAGCGGCCGGCACGCCGCCTACGTCGCGGGCAACGCCTACCTCAACGCGCTCGCCGAGCACCGCCGCGCCCGCGGCGGCCGGGCCACCGCGATCTCCTGGGGCATCTGGTCCGACGACCTGAAGCTCGGCCGCGTCGACCCGGGCCAGATCCGGCGCAGCGGCCTGGTCTTCATGGACCCCTCGCTCGCCCTGGACGGGCTGCGCCAGGCCCTGGACGCCGACGAGCAGGTGCTCGCGATCGCCGACGTCGACTGGGAGCGCTACCACCCGGTCTTCACCTCCGGCCGCCCGACCGCCCTGTTCGAGGACGTCCCCGAGGTGCGCCGGCTCGCCGAGGCCGCCGAACGCCCCGCCGGGGACGGCGAGTTCGCCACCCGGCTGCGCACCCTGCCGGCCGCCGAGCAGGAGCGCCGGCTGCTGGACCTGGTCCGGGCCGAGGCGGCCACCACGCTCGGCCACGCCTCGCCGGACGTGCTGTCCGAGCAGCGGGCCTTCCGCGACGTCGGCTTCGACTCGCTGACCGCCGTCGACCTGCGCAACCGGCTGGCCGCCGCGACCGGGCTCACGCTGCCCAGCACCCTCGTGTTCGACCACCCCAACCCGCTCGCCCTGGTGCGCTTCCTGCGTGAGAAGATCGCCGGCGCCGCCGTCGGCGGCCCCGCCGCCACGGTGGCGGGCGCCGCGCCGGACGAGCCGATCGCCATCATCGGCATGAGCTGCCGCTACCCCGGCGGGATCGCCTCGCCCGAGGACCTGTGGCGGCTCGTCACCTCGGGCGGCGACGCCATCACCGAGTTCCCGGCGGACCGCGGCTGGGACACCGAGGGGCTGTACGACCCGGACCCGGACGCGCCCGGCCGCACCTACTCGGTGCGCGGCGGCTTCCTGGAGGGCGTCGCCGACTTCGACGCCGCGTTCTTCGGCATCTCCCCGCGCGAGGCCCTCGCCATGGACCCGCAGCAGCGTCTCCTCCTGGAGACGGCCTGGGAGGCCATGGAGCGCGCCGGCCTCGACCCGTCCGCCCTGCGCGGCAGCCTCACCGGCACCTTCATCGGCGCCAGCTACCAGGACTACAGCCCCGGCGACTCCGCCCAGGACGGCGCCGAGGGCCACCTCGTCACCGGCACCATCCCGAGCGTCCTGTCCGGCCGGCTCTCCTACACCTTCGGATTCGAGGGCCCGGCCGTCACGCTCGACACCGCGTGCTCGTCCTCGCTCGTCGCGCTGCACCTGGCCTGCCAGTCGCTGCGCAACGGGGAGAGCTCGCTCGCCCTCGCCGGCGGCGTCAGCGTCATGGCCACGCCCAACGCCTTCGTCGGCTTCAGCCGCCAGCGCGCGATGGCCGTCGACGGCCGCTGCAAGGCCTACGCCGAGGCCGCCGACGGCATGAGCCTCGCCGAGGGCGTCGGCCTCGTCCTGGTCGAGCGCCTCTCCGACGCCGAGCGGCTCGGCCACCCGGTGCTCGCCGTCCTGCGCGGCTCCGCCGTCAACCAGGACGGCGCCTCCAACGGCCTCACCGCGCCCAACGGGCCCGCGCAGCAGCGCGTGATCCGCGCCGCGCTCGCCAACGCCCGGCTCGCCCCGGGCGAGGTCGACGCCGTCGAGGGCCACGGCACCGGCACGAAGCTCGGCGACCCGATCGAGGCGCAGGCGCTGCTCGCCACCTACGGCCAGGACCGCGAACTGCCGCTGCTCCTCGGCTCGGTGAAGTCCAACATCGGCCACACCCAGATGGCCTCCGGGGTGGCCGGCGTCATCAAGACCGTGCTCGCGCTGCGCAGCGGCGTGCTCCCGGCCAGCCTGCACATCGACCGGCCGTCCACGCACGTCGACTGGACGGAGGGCGCCATCGAGCTCCTCGCCGAGGCGCGCGACTGGCCCGAGACCGGGCGGGCCCGCCGTGCCGCCGTCTCCTCCTTCGGGCTGAGCGGCACCAACGCGCACGTGATCCTCGAACAGGCCCCGGCCGCCGCGGTCCCGGCCGCGCCGGCGGACGGCGACACCGTGCCCTTCGCGCTGTCCGCCCGCACCGACGAGGCCCTGCGCGCCCAGGCCGTGCGACTGCTGACCGCGCTCGACGAGCGGCCCGAACTGCCGCTCGCCGACCTGGCGTTCTCCCTCGCCACCACCCGCACCGCGCTCGACCACCGGGCCGCCGTCACCACCGGCGACCGCGCCGAGCTCCAGCGCGCCCTCGCCGCCCTGCGCGACGGCCTGCCGGACGCCGCCCTCGTCACCGGCCGGGCGGTCGGCGGCGGCCTGGCCTTCCTGTTCACCGGTCAGGGCAGCCAGTACCCGGCCATGGGCCGGGAGCTGTACGACCGGTACCCGGTGTACGCGGAGGCGCTGGACGCCGTCCTCGCCCGCTTCGACCTCGGCTACGAACGGCCCGTCCGGGACGTCCTGTTCGCGGTGGAGGGGTCGGCGGAGGCCGCGCTGCTGGATGACACGGGGTATGTGCAGCCGGCGCTGTTCGCGCTGGAGGTGGCGTTGTTCCGGCTGGTGGAGTCGTGGGGTCTGCGGCCGGACTTCGTGGTCGGGCATTCGATCGGTGAGATCGCTGCGGCGCACGTGGCGGGGGTGTTCTCGCTGGAGGATGCCTGCTCGCTGGTGGCTGCTCGGGCTCGGCTGATGTCCGAACTCCCCGGTGGGGGAGCGATGGTGTCCGTCGAGGCGACGGAGGCGGAGGTGCTGCCGCTGCTGACGGACGGCGTCTCCATCGCCGCCGTCAACGGCCCGCGCGCCGTCGTCCTCTCCGGAGACTCCGACGCCGTCGAGCGCATCGCCGCCGGATTCGCCGCCGACGGACGCAGGACTAGGCGTTTGCGGGTGAGCCATGCGTTTCACTCCGTACACATGGACGCCATGCTCGACGACTTCGAGCGGACCGCCCGGGGCATCGCCTACGCCGCCCCGCGCATCCCGCTCGTGTCCAACCTGACCGGCGACGTCGTCACCGGCGGCACCGGGGCGGAGCTCGGGGCGCGGTACTGGGTGCGCCACGTCCGCGAGGCCGTCCGCTTCGCCGACGGCGTCGCCGCCCTCACCGCCCGCGGCGTGCGCCGCCACCTCGAACTCGGCCCGGACGGCGTGCTGTCCGCACTCGTCCAGGCCAACACGGCCGAGGACGCCGACCCGGCCCGCCCGGTGGTCACCGCCACCGCGCTGCGCCACGGCCGCGACGAACGCACGACCCTGCTCGCCGCCGTCGCCCGCCTGCACACCGACGGGCTCGCGCCGGACTGGGCGGCCGTCTTCGCCGGCACCGGCGCCCGCCGGGTCGACCTGCCCACCTACCCGTTCCAGCGGCAGCGCTACTGGCCCGAGCAGTCGTTCGCCTCGGCGGCGTCCCCGGGTGCGTCTCCGTCCGCCTCGGACGGGGAGTTCTGGACGGCGCTGCGCACCGCGTCCTTCGACGCGCTCGCCGGCACCCTGGACGTCGACGGCGACGCCCTCGCCCAGGTGCTCCCCGCCCTGCGCGACTGGCACGACCGGCGCGAGGAGCAGGCCGCCGTGGACGCCCGCCGCCGGCGGATCGTCTGGAAGCCGCTCGACCGGCCGCGTGCCGCGGCCCCGGCCGGCACCTGGCTCGCCGTCGTGCCCGCCGGCGACGGCGACCCGGCGTGGACCGACGAGGTCCTCGCCGCGCTCGGTACGGACGCCGTCCGGCTGACCGTCGAGGCCGACGCCGACCGGGCCGGTCTCGCCAAGCAGCTCGCCGAACTTCCCTACGCGGCCGAGGAGATCGCCGGGGTGGTGTCCCTCCTGGCGCTCGACGAGTCCGTGGACGGTTCCGTCCCCGCCGGGCTCGTCCGCACCGCCGCGCTGGTGCAGGCCCTCGGCGACACCCGGATCGGCGCACCCCTGTGGTGCCTCACCCGGGACGCCGTCGCGGCTGCCCCCGGCGACCGCGTCACCGGCCTGGCCCAGGCGGCCGTCTGGGGCCTCGGTCGGGTCGCCGCGCTCGAACTCCCGCAGCGCTGGGGCGGGTTGATCGACCTGCCCGCGATCCTCGACCGGCGCACCGCGGCCCTGCTCGCCGCCGTCCTCGCCGACCCGGACGGGGAGGACCAGCTGGCCGTCCGGCCCGCCGGGGTCCTCGGCCGGCGCCTGGCCGCCACACCGGGCGGATCCGTGAGCGATCCGGCGGACTGGGACCCGACCGGCACCGTCCTGATCACCGGCGGCACCGGCGCCCTCGGC
>NZ_JBHVPD010000063.1:22941-63011 GCF_042887525.1 Kitasatospora sp. NPDC057936 | reverse complement strand
CCCCACCCACAGAGTCGGCAGTCGGAAAATCATCCAGCCCCCGGAGCGGCCACCCCCGGAGCCACCCCCGGCACCCCCCACCCACCCGAAAGCCCACCCCGCACCCCAAGCCCCGCGCAGCGGCCCCCACGTTTGCTCCAGCTAGCACCCTGCTTGCATTTGCAAGCGCCATGTTGCACCCTGTGGACATGGCCTCACTGAACGTCGGCTCGCTCGGCGAGTACATCCGCGAGCAACGCCGCAACGCGCAGTACTCGCTGCGCCAGCTGGCGGAGGCCGCCGGCGTGTCCAACCCGTACCTCAGCCAGATCGAGCGAGGGTTGCGCAAGCCGAGCGCGGAGATCCTCCAGCAGATCGCGAAGGCGCTGCGGATCTCGGCCGAGACGCTGTACGTCCAGGCCGGGATCCTGGAGGAGCGGCGGGACGAGGGCCTGGAGCTGAGGGCCTCGATCCTCGCCGATCCGCTGATCAACGAGCAGCAGAAGCAGGCGCTGCTGGCGGTCTACGAAGCCTTCCTGAAGGAGAACGCCGCCCGCCGGGACCCGGCAGCCGAGGCCGGCACCAACAGCGGCACTTCGACGACACCCGCACAGCCGACGACACCCGCACAACCGACGACCGACGGCCCAGCCGCCTAGACACCCACCGGGAGGACCGGTCATGCCGATCACCGACGAGCTCAAGAAGACCCTCACCGACCCGACCCCGCTGTACGCCCTCGCCGGCGCCGGTGACCTCGCCTACGAGAAGCTGCGCGAGGTGCCGGGCAAGGTCGAGGCGCTGGCCGCGGACCGCAAGGGCGCGCAGGAGATGGCCGGTGCCCGGCTGCAGGAGGCGCAGGCGAAGCTCGCCGAGGCGCAGGCCAAGGTCGCCGAGACGGTCACCACGCTGCCCACGGACTTCAAGGCGCTGCAGGAGCGGGCCCAGGACTTCGCCATCCAGCAGGTCGGCCGGGCGGTCGAGCTGGCGGTCAAGGCGAAGGAGACGTACGACGAGCTCGCCGAGCGCGGCAAGGTCGTGGTCGAGCGCACCCGCCCGGGCTCCCAGACCGAGCCGGCCGAGCCGGCCGAGCCGACCGAGCCCGCGGTGATCGACGCCGAGGTCATCGAGGACGATGCCGCAGCCGCAGCCGCAGCCGCAGCCGAGCCCGCGCCGAAGAAGACCTCCCGCACCCGCAAGGACGCTCCCCGAGGAGAGTGAAGCGCCACCGAACGGGGCACATCCACCGACCGCGGAACGTTGACGGCTTGGCGGACGGTCGCCGTGCCAGGATGGACGGCGGCCCGCACACCGGAGCCGAGAGACAGAGGAGACCGCCATGGGCGGAGTGAACCAGGTTCTGGGCCTGTCCTATCTGAACCCGATCTGGTGGATGTCCGTCGCCATCCTGGGCTTCAAGCTGTTCGCCCTGATCGACGGCGCGTCCCGCCGGGAGGACGCCTACCGGGCCGCGGACAAGAAGACCAAGGGCTTCTGGCTGGCGATCCTGGGGATCGCGTTCGGCTGGGACCTGTTGTTCGGCGTGAACTTCTTCACCGGCATCGGGACGCTCGCCGGGCTGGTGGCGTCGATCGTCTACATGGTGGACGTGCGCCCGGCGATCCGGGAGCTGACCAACCGCGGCGGCCGGGGCGGTGGCGGCCGGAGCAACATGGGGCCGTACGGACCCTGGTAACAAAGCGCAGAAAGAAAGCGGTGCTGCCCGGGAGAGGCTCACAAAACGCCTCCCAGGGCAGCACCGTTTTTCGTGCACCAGCTCAAGCAGTGCCCCGGAGCTCACCCCAGGATGAGCTGCACCGGGTTCCGCTCCAGCAACAGCACCGCGACGTCATCCGTCAGCGCGCCACCGTTCAGCTCCTCGACCTCGGCGATCGCGCTGTCGACCAGCCGGCCGCGGGTGAGCCCGGCGGACTGGTGGTCGCCGACCAGGTCGGCGAGACCGTCCTGGCCGAGGCGTCGGGACCCGGCCCCGACCCGGCCCTCGATGAGTCCGTCGGTGTAGAGCAACAGCCGCCAGCCGGGCCGGAGTTCGATCTCGTGAGCGGGCCAGGCGGCCTCGCCGTCGTCGCACGGCAGCAGCCCGAGCGCGGGCCCGGCGAGGTCGGAGGGCAGGGTCAGCGGCTGGTGGTCGGCGCCGAGCAGGAGGGGCGCCGGGTGTCCGGCGAGATAGAGGCGGGCCCGTTCGCAGGCGCCGAGCGCGTCGAGGTCGCCGCACTCGCCGCCGGGCTCGATGACGAGCATGCAGAGCGTCGCGAAGATCTCGTCGCTGCGCCGCTCGTGTTCGAGGACGTGCTGGAGGGTGGTGAGCAGGGCCTCGCCGGTGAGGCCCGCGAAGACGAGGGTGCGCCACGCTATGCGGAGCGCGACGCCGAGCGCGGCTTCGTCCGGGCCGTGGCCGCAGACGTCACCGATCACGACGTGGATGGTGCCGTCGTCGGTGCGGACGGCGTCGTAGAAGTCGCCGCCGAGCAGGGCGCGGCGGCGGCCGGGGCGGTAGCGGCGGGTGAAGGAGAGGCCGGCGCCGTCGAGCAGCGGGGTGGGCAGGAGGTGGCGCTGGAGGCGGGCGTTCTCCTGGCCGCGCAGTTCGGCCTCGACCAGGCGGCGCTGGGACTCGTCGGCGCGCTTGCGTTCGACGGCGTAGCGCAGGGCGCGGGCGAGCAGCGGGCCGTCCGTCTCGTGCTTGATCAGGAAGTCCTGGGCGCCGGCGGCGACCGCGGCGGCGCCCAGTTCGGCGCCGGCCGCGTCGGTGAGCACGACGACGGCGGTGTGCGGGGCCCGGCGGAGGAGTTCGTGGAGGCCTTCCAGCCCGTCGGAGGAGTCGGAGGGGTGGGGCAGGTCGGAGGGCGCGGCGAGGTCGAGCAGGACGCAGCTGAACTCGGTGCCGCGCGGGCGGCCGCGCCGGGCGCCGGTGGGCGGCGGGGCGAGCAGGCCGGTGGCCTGCTCCAGGCCGCGGGCCCAGTGCACCTCGATGGCGGTGCCGCTGTCGGCGACCGCGGCCTTGATCAGCTGGGCGTCGGAGGCATCGTCCTCGATGACCAGCAGCTTGAGCGGGGCGCCGCCGGCCGCGGCGTCACCTTCGCCGGCCGCCGACGGGTTTGCGGCCCGCGATCGGGGGTGAGGTATCGGGGGAGCGTCCGTGAGCGGGCCGACCGGGACGGGGTGGATGCGGGCACGGCGCGGGAGGGCGCCGTCGAGGGCGTCCGACAGGTCCGCGGCACCTCGTGCCCGCCCGTCTCCCGTTGCGGGCATCGGTGATTCCTCCCTTTCCCCGAGTGCGTAACGGCCGGCGTCCGTCCGCAGTGCCCGCGTGGCACCCTGCGGCGGGGAACTTCTCGCGACCATAACGTGATCTCCGGGGATTTCTCTGGCCCGCCGGGGCCGTTGTGGCTATTGCCACGCCGGTGGCGGTGTGGTGATCGGACTCGGACGGCGACTCGGGCCCGGCCCCGGCGGGTGCCGGGGCGGGCGGAGAAGGGGGCAACATCATGGTGACGCGGATCACCCTGGTCGAGGGTGACATCACGGAGCAGCAGGTGGACGCGGTGGTGAACGCCGCGAACTCCTCGCTGCTGGGCGGCGGCGGGGTGGACGGCGCGATCCACCGCAAGGGCGGGCCGCAGGTCCTGGAGGAGTGCCGGCGGCTGCGGGCCTCGCACTGGGGCAAGGGGCTGCCCACCGGGCGGGCGGTGGCGACGACGGCCGGCCGGCTGCCGGCGCGGTGGGTGGTGCACACCGTCGGGCCGGTGTACCGGGCGGAGGATTACGAGGAGCGGGCGGGGCTGCTGGCCTCCTGCTATCGCGAGTCGCTGCGGACGGCGGCGGAGCTGGGCGCGCGCACGATGGCCTTCCCGGCGGTGTCGGCCGGGATCTACGGGTGGCCGCCGGCCGACGCGGCCCGGATCGCGCTCTCCACCGTCGCCGAGGCGGTGGGCGGCGGCGACGAGCGGGCCGGGGCGGGGCTGGACGAGGTGCGGTTCGTGCTGTTCGGGGCGGAGATGTACGGCGTGTTCGAACGGGCGTGGGCGGAGCTGCGGTCGGACGGCTGAGCGGGACGTGCGGCGGACGTGCTGCGGGCGGGCGGCGGTGTGGGCGCCGCCCGGTGACCTCCATCGTGGCGTGACGGGGCGTCAACGCGCCAGAGGAATTCGATAACTCGTTCGAGTGAAACGCGGGTGTTGCCGCCGGTGTCCGGACGCCGCACCCCGCCGCACCGCCCCGACCTCCCCGCCGCACCGCCCCGACGTCCCCGCCCAACGCCCCGCTACGGCGCGAGCGCCGTCCAGGGCACCGTGACCTCGCCCTGCCGCCACCGCCCGCGCGCGTCCACCAGCGGCCAGTCGCCCGCCAGGGCCGTGCACGCGGCCACCCAGCGCTGGCGCGCCCCGAACGCCCCGTACGGCGCCGCGGCCGCCCAGGCCCGGTCGAAGTCGGCGAGGAACCGGTGCACCGGCCGGCCCGGCACGTTGTGGTGGATGAGCGCCTTCGGCAGCCGCTCGGCCAGGTCGGAAGGCCGTTCCAGGCCGCCCAGCCGGGCCGCGAAGGTCACCGTCCGCGGGCCCTCCGGGCCGAGCGCGACCCAGACGTGCCGCCGCCCGATCTCGTCGCAGGTGCCCTCGACGAGCAGCCCGTCCGGCGCCAGCCGCGCGCAGAGCCGCTCCCACACCGCGCCCACCGCCGACTCGTCGTACTGCCGCAGGACGTTGGCGGCCCGGATCAGCTGGGCCGGCGCGCCGCCGTCGAGCGGCACCTCGAAGCCGCCGCGCCGGAAGGTGAGCAGCGGCGGGGCGGCGTACGGCAGGGCCGCGGCGACCCGCTCCGGCTCGATCTCGATCCCGACCACCCGGACGTCCGGCCGCACCGCGCGCAGCCGTCCGGCCAGTTCGACGGCGGTCCAGGGGGCGGCGCCGTAGCCGAGGTCGACGGCGACCGGCGGCCGGTCGGCGGAGCGCAGCGCGCGGCCGAGGGCGTGGGCGATCCAGCGGTCCATCCGTCGGAGCCGGTTGGTGTTGGTGGTGCCCCGGGTGACCGTCCCGACCGGCCGCCCGCTGCGTCCGCGGGCGGACGGGGGCGAGGGGTCGAAGGAGGCGGCCATGTCCAGAAGGGTACCGAGGGGCCCGGCCCGACCCCTGCCACCTGCACCGTTGTCCGTCCATGGACCCGGCCGGCGGTCCGTCCGGGGACCGGCTGGCGGCCAATCCAGGGACCGGTCGGCGGCCAATCCAGGGACCGGTCGGTGATCAGGTCGGCGATCCGGGAATGCCGGGCATCATCCGAGTGGTTGGCACACTGGTGGTGATGTGTGGGCCCGGACGGGGCAGCGCACACCGGACAGCAGGCGGGCCGGATGCGGGCCGCCGGAGACGGGCCGCACAGAGGAGGCTTCAGCCAGGTGATCCAGCACCCCGTCCGTTCGGTACGCCGCGCCCAGCCGGCCGCGCCCGCGCGCGGTCGTCTCCAGTCGTTGGTCACGGGCCGCCGCCGCCCCCGCCGGATAGCCATGCTCAGCGTGCACACCTCGCCGCTGCACCAGCCCGGCACCGGCGACGCGGGCGGGATGAACGTCTACATCGTCGAGCTTGCCAAGCGCCTCGCCGCGCTCGACGTCGAGGTCGAGGTGTTCACCCGGGCGACCTGCTCGGACGACGCCCCCACCGTCGAGCTGGCCCCCGGCGTCCTGGTGCGGCACGTCACCGCCGGGCCGTACGAGGGCCTGATCAAGGAGGACCTGCCGGCCCAGCTGTGCGCCTTCACCCACGGCGTGCTGCGGACGGAGGCGGGCCACCGCCCCGGCCACTACGACCTCGTGCACTCGCACTACTGGCTCTCCGGGCAGGTCGGCTGGCTGGCCGCCCAGCGCTGGGGCGTGCCGCTGGTGCACACCATGCACACCATGGCGAAGGTGAAGAACGCCGCCCTGGCCGAGGGCGACACTCCCGAACCCGCGGCCCGGGTGATCGGCGAGACCCAGGTGGTCGAGGCCGCCGACCGGCTGATCGCGAACACCACCGAGGAGGCCGCCGAGCTGGCCCGGCACTACGCGGCTCGCCCGGACCAGCTCGCCGTCGTCCACCCCGGCGTCAACCTCGACGTCTTCCGGCCCGACGGGCCGCGGGCGCGGGCGGCCGCGCGGGCCCGGCTGGGCCTGCCGCAGGACGCCGCCGTGCTGCTCTTCGCCGGCCGGATCCAGCCGCTGAAGGCGCCGGACGTGCTGCTGCGCGCCGTCGCCGAACTGGTCGAACGCCTCCCGGCCCTGCGCGAGCGGCTGGTCGTCCCGGTGGTCGGCGGACCGTCCGGCAGTGGGCTCGCCCGGCCGGAGAGCCTGCACAAGCTCGCCGCGCAGCTGGGCATCTGCGACGTGGTCCGGTTCCACCCGCCGGTCGGCCAGGCACAGCTCGCGGACTGGTACCGGGCGGCGACGGCCCTCGTGATGCCGTCCTACAGCGAGTCCTTCGGGCTGGTCGCGCTGGAGGCCCAGGCCTGCGGCACGCCGGTGGTGGCCGCCGCGGTCGGCGGCCTGCCGGTCGCGGTGCGCGACGGAGAGACGGGCACGCTGGTCCACGGCCACGACCCGCGGGACTGGTCGCGCGCGCTGGAGCCGTACGTCACGGACGCCGGCCTGGTCGAGCGGCGGGGCGCGGCGGCGGCCCGGCACGCGTCCGGCTTCGGCTGGGACACGGCCGCGTCGACCACCGCCGAGGTGTACGCCGGCACGCTGGCCCGCCCGGCCGGCCGCCTCACCACGGCCCGCCGCCGACTGGCCTGACACGGCCCGCCCCCGCCAGGGGCGAGGCCCCGGCACCGCAGGACCCCCGCCTGCTGCACGCCACCTGCTGCGCACCGACCGCTGGGCACCGCCTGCTGCGCACCGACCGCTGGGCACCGCCTGCTGCGCACCGCCCGTACCGCCGAGTAACGTCACCCCCATGGCAACCCGCACCAAGGACGAGGCCCTGACCCTCCTGCGCACCGCCCTGGACGAGGCCGGCGTGGCCTGGGAGCCGGCCGCCGCCGACCCGTACACGCTGGTGGCGACCCTCCCGGGCACCCGCAAGCTGAACACCACCTGCGCCCTGCGGGTCGGCGACCACACGCTGTCGGTCAACGCCTTCGTGATCCGCCGCCCGGACGAGAACCACGAGGCCGTCTACCGGTGGCTGCTGGAGCGCAACACCCGCCTCTACGGCGTCGCCTACGCGATGGACGCGCTCGGCGACGTCTACCTGGCGGGCCGCCTCCCGCTGGAGTCGCTCACCCCGGACACCGTCGACCGGCTGCTCGGGACGGTGCTGGAGAACGCCGACGAGCCGTTCAACACCCTGCTGGAGCTGGGCTTCGCCTCGGCGATCCGGCGGGAGTGGGAGTGGCGGACCAAGCGCGGGGAGTCCACCCGCAACCTGGCCGCCTTCGCCCACCTGGCCGCCCCGAAGGCCGACTGACCCGGCCTCCGCGGCGGGCCTCAGGCGCCCGCAGGAGCCTTCGCGGCCTCGGCCGCCGCCCCTACGACTCCGGCGCCTCCGGCCGCCCCGGTGGCCTCGGCGGGCGCGGCGGCCGGGACCTCCGTGACGTTCTCCGCCCGGGGCGCCCGGCCCGCCGTGCCGCCCGTCCGGCGCCCCAGCACCACGTACCCGAGCGCCGCGGCGCTGCCGAGGACCGCGCACACCCCCCACAGCACCGCCGGTCCGGCCCGGTCCAGCAGCACGCCGCCGGCCCCCGGGCCGAGGAACGACGCGAGCGCCCAGGAGAGCGAGTAGACGCCCTGGTAGCGGCCGCGCGCGTGGGTCGGCGCGAGCTCGGAGACGAGGCTCATCATCGTCGGCGCGTTGAGGATCTCGCCGATCGTCCAGACCGCGACGGAACCCGCGAAGACCCAGGCGGACGACCCGGCCAGGGCCGCGAGGCCGAAGCCCCAGCCGGTGAGCAGGCAGCTGGCGATGAGCAGCCGGGTCCGCGAGCGGCCCTCCATCCACCGGGTGAGCGGGATCTGCAGGACCACGATCAGCAGCCCGTTGAGGCCGATGACCAGCCCGTACTCGGTGGACGTGATGCCCGCGTGGCCCATGTCGACGGCCAGGGTGGTGCTGCCCTGCTGGAAGATCAGCGCGAGCACGAGGGTCAGCCCGACGGCCGACATGAAGCGGCCGTCCCGGAACACGGTGCCGAGCCCGACCGCCGGCTCCTTCGCCTCGGCGGCCGTCATCGCCGGCTTCGTCTCCGGGATGCGGACGAAGATCACCACGGCGCAGATCAGCGTGCTGAACGCGTCCAGCAGGAACAACGTGAGGTAGCCGTGGGTGGCGATCAGGCCGGCCGCGGCGGCGGAGAGGCCGAAGCCGATGTTGATCGCCCAGAAGTTCAGCGAGTAGGCCCGGATCCGGTCCTCGGCCGGGACGAGGTCGGCGATGATCGCCGAGGTGGCGGGCCTGGTGGCGTTGTTGCACAGCCCCACCAGGAACGCCACCACCGCGATCGCCACCGGCCCGTCCGCGAAGCCGAGCACGGCCGTGAACAGCGCCGTGCCGAGCTGCGCGGCGACCAGCGTCGGCCGACGGCCGATCCGGTCGGTCAGCACGCCCGCGCCGATCGCGGCGATCGCCGAGCCGAGGCCGAACAGCGAGGCCACCAGACCCGCGTAGGAGTCCGAGTAGCCCCGCTCGGTGGTCAGGTAGAGGGCGAGGAAGGTGACCACGAAGGCGCCGAGCTTGTTGATCAGCGTCGAGGTCCAGAGCCACCAGAACTGCCGTGGCAGTCCGCCCGTCGTCTCCCGGACGACTCTCCGGATCCGGGCAGGGACGGGCGGTGCGACGGGCATGTGGGGACTCCCGGAGGCAGGCGTCCGGCGAGCGGCACGGGCAGGTCCGCTCAGCCGAAAGGTGTAAGTGTCAGAAGTGCGATGCACACATTACTCATGGACAAAGGTCCCGGCCAGGGGTTTTCGGAGCTCCACTAAGCTGGGCGCCATGGCTGACACGACGTACCGACTCATCCTGCTCCGCCACGGCGAGAGCCAGTGGAACCAGAAGAACCTGTTCACCGGTTGGGTCGACGTCGACCTCAACGAGAAGGGCGAGAAGGAGGCCGCCCGCGGCGGCGAGCTCCTGGCCGCCGAGGGTCTGCTGCCCGACGTGCTGCACACCTCGCTGCTGCGCCGCGCGATCCGCACCTCGCAGATCGCCCTGGACAAGGCCGACCGCCACTGGATCCCGGTCAGCCGCAGCTGGCGCCTGAACGAGCGCCACTACGGCGCGCTCCAGGGCAAGGACAAGGCCCAGACCCTGGCGGAGTTCGGCGAGGAGCAGTTCCAGCTCTGGCGCCGCTCGTACGACACCCCGCCGCCGGTCCTGTCCGACGACGACGAGTACTCGCAGGCCGGCGACGCCCGCTACGCCGACATCCCGAGCGAGCTGCGCCCGCGCACCGAGTGCCTCAAGGACGTCGTCGACCGGATGCTCCCGTACTGGTACGACGCGATCGTCCCGGACCTCGCCGCCGGCAAGACCGTCCTGGTCACCGCCCACGGCAACAGCCTGCGCGCGCTGGTCAAGCACCTCGACGGCATCTCCGACGACGCCATCGCCGGCCTGAACATCCCGACCGGCATCCCGCTCGTCTACGAGCTCGACGCCGACTTCAAGCCCCTGAACCCGGGTGGCCGCTACCTCGACCCGGAGGCTGCCGCGGCCGCCATCGAGGCGGTCAAGAACCAGGGCAAGAAGTAACCCCCTTGCCGATGCGGCCCCGTCTCCCGGTTCGCCGGGGGCGGGGCCGCTCGCTGTTCGCCCGCCATTCAACCATCTTGCCGTGCAAGGGAGTTCACGGGAACCGGTGGGCCGACCGAAAGTGGTTCAGACCATTGACGGGCGCGGGTGGGCGCTCCTACCGTGTGGGCATCGGGCTGGCGCAGGCATGCCAAGGATTCCCCGTCCGGCCGCGCACCCCCACGCGCGCGCCTGCGCTCGGCGCACTCTCCATCCACCCCCACGGAGGAGCACCATGCGCAAACGTCATCTCGTCGGGGCGGCCGTCGCCGCCCTGGCGATCCCGCTCACCTTCGCGCTGCCGGCGCAGTCGCACGGCTACATCTCCACGCCCCCGAGCAGGGCCGCGCTCTGCGGCGCGGGCGGGGTCCCGTGGGACTGCGGCGAGATCCAGTGGGAGCCGCAGAGCGTCGAGGGGCCGAAGGGCTTCCCGTCCGACGGGCCGGCCGACGGCACCATCTGCGCCGGCGGCAACGGGCGCTTCGCCGAACTGGACGACCCGCACGGCGGTGCCTGGCCGACCACGCAGGTGACGGCGGGGCAGAGCCTCACCTTCACCTGGAGCTTCACCGCCCGGCACGCGACCTCGGGCTTCGAGTACTACCTGACCAGGCAGGGGTACGACCCGAGCCGGCCGGTCACCCGCGCCGACCTGGACCTGACGCCGTTCCTCACCGTCCCCTACGACGGCTCCCAGGTGCCGCAGAGCGTCAGCCACACCGCGACCCTGCCCGGTGACCGGACCGGCCACCAGGTGGTCGTCGCGGTCTGGGACATCGCCGACACCGGCAACGCCTTCTACTCCTGCACCGACGTCCAGTTCTGACGGTCGGCGCCACGCCGGTCGGCACTGCACCGGTCCGCACTGCACTGGTCCGCACCACACCGGTCGGCACCGCACCGGAACCGGACGGCCGAAAGCGCCCGGCCGCCTCGCATGAGCGGCCGGGCGCCCCGGTGCCTCCTCAGTGGCCGCCGCAGCAGCCGCCGGACGCGCCGCCGCACTGGCAGGGCGCGCCGGACTGGCAGCCGCAGCCGCACCCGGGGCCGCAGCCGCAGCCGGCCGCGAGGACGGGCAGCAGCTTCGCGGGGATCGGTTCGACGGTGTCGTGTGCCGGCGCCGGTCGGGTCGGGTTGGCCTTCATCGTGCTGAACCCTCCTTGTGACGGGCACACTTCCGGTGCCTACGGCTTCGAGTGAAGCCGCCGTTCGGAGGGAGCGTCAACGGGCGCGCAGTGGTGGGCCGCCCGGGAGTCCGTGCGCCCGCACCACCCTCGCCCGAGGTTTAGTCACCCCACGGGGTGAGCCCGACCGCTCCCGAACGCGGCTCACTCCGCGGCCGAGGCCTCCGAGGACGCGACGAAGTCCGCCACGTGCTCGCCCGTCACCAGGTACACGACGCGCTTGGCGACGGACACGGCGTGGTCCGCGAAGCGCTCGTAGTAGCGGCCGACCAGGGTGATGTCGACGGCGGTCTCGATGCCGTGGGCCCAGCGGTCGTCGATCAGGTGGGACAGGAGCTCGCGGTGCAGCGTGTCGATGGCGTCGTCGTCCTGCTCCATCTCCAGGGCCTTGTCGACGTCCTTGGTGGCGATCACCAGGCCGGCCTTGGCCACCAGGCGCTGGGCGAGCTGGCCCATCTCCAGGACGGTGGACTGCAGGTCGCCGGGCACCGCCGAGTCGGGGTAGCGCATCCGCGCGACCTTGGCGACGTGCCGGGCGAGGTCGCCGCAGCGCTCCAGGTCCGAGCTCATCCGCAGCGAGGTGACCACGATGCGCAGGTCGGTCGCGACCGGCTGCTGCCGGGCGAGCAGGTCGATCGCGCGGTTCTCCAGGTCGTGGTGGAGCTCGTTGACCTTCTCGTCGGCCGCGATCACGCTCTCCGCCAGTGCGAGGTCCGCGTCGAGGAGTGCGGTGGTCGCCCGGCCCAGGGCGGAGCCGACCAGCCGGGCCATCTCGACCAGGCTGTCGCCGATCGCATCGAGTTCCTCGTGGTACGCGTCGCGCATGCTCTCTCCTCAGTAGCTGTGTCGGTGGCGGTGCCGACCGGTCATCCCGTACGACCGTCGAGCCGGCGTCCGGGCGACCGCTGCTGGTGCGCGAATGGTACGCGCACCCTCGGGGCGGCGCCCCCGGTTCGGCACGCCACCCACTCCCACACGGGCTGCACGGCCAACTCTGTGCCGTTTGGGCGACCACGTCCGGCCGGTGCGGTGAATCGGCAGCTACGTGGAGGTGAATTCTCGGCAACAGCAGGTCGATGCCTTGATCCGACCCTTGGGGAACGCCGAGTACGTACGCTTACGCTGGCCACATGGACGTGAACGTGGCCGCCGCCGCTGCCTGCGCCATAGCCGGGCTCGGCGTCGGCCTCACGGCCTCGATCGCCTTCCGTTGGAGCGAGCGCGAGCAGGCCAAGGGGAAGTACAGCGGCACCAGTGGCAGGAACTACGGCCGGCACCAGGTTCTGGGTGCCGCCGCCCAGGAGCCCCCGCTCCCGCCGGGCGTGGACACCGTGCTGTCGGTGCTGCGCTCCTGCGCGATCGTGCTCGGCGAGGCCGACGAGGTGGTCAAGGCCAGCTCGGCGGCGTACGCGATGGGCCTGGTCCGCGGCGGTGCCGTCGCCGTCGACCCGATGCTCTCCCTCGCCCGCGCCACCCGCCGGGACGGCGAGATCCGCCAGGTCGAACTGGAGGTGCCGCGCCCCGGTGCGGCCCGCGCCGCCGAGCCGCTCGCGGTCTCGGTCCGGGTCGCCCCGCTGGGCTCCCGGCTGGTGCTGGTCCTGGTCGAGGACCAGACCGACCGCCGCCGGGTGGAGGCCGTCCGCCGGGACTTCGTGGCCAACGTCAGCCACGAGCTCAAGACCCCGGTCGGCGCCCTGTCCCTGCTCTCCGAGGCGGTCGCGGACGCGGCCGACGACCCGGAGGCCGTCCAGCGCTTCGCCGGCCGCATGCAGATCGAGGCCACCCGGCTGGCCAGCCTGGTCCAGGAGATCATCGACCTGTCCCGGGTCCAGGACGACCGGCTGATGGTCGACCCGGAGCCGGTCGCGGTGGACGAGCTGATCGCCGAGGCGATCGACCGCTGCCGCCAGCAGGCCGCCGCCAAGCAGATCCTGATCGCCGCCGGCGGCATCGCGGGCCTCTACCTGCACGGCAACCGCGGCCAGCTCGCCGCCGCGCTCGGCAACCTGGTCGAGAACGCGGTCAACTACAGCCCGCCCCGCACCCGGGTGGCCATCGCCACCCGCCGGATCTCCAGCGCCGCGGCGCTCGGCGAGGCGGACGGCGAGCTGATCGAGATCTCGGTCACCGACCAGGGCATCGGCATCTCCGAGAAGGACCGCGAGCGGGTCTTCGAACGCTTCTACCGCGTCGACCCGGCCCGCTCCCGGGCCACCGGCGGAACCGGCCTGGGCCTGTCGATCGTCAAGCACGTCGCCGCCTCGCACGGCGGTACCGTCTCCGTGTGGAGCGTCGAGGGCCAGGGCTCGACCTTCACCATCCGCCTGCCCGCCGGCCAGGCGCCCACCGCCGAGGACCTGGAGACCGCCCGGGTGGTCGAGGACGCCGACGACCTCGACGACCTCGACGACCTCGAAGGCTTCGACGACCCCGAAGACACCGAAGACACCGACGCCGCAGCCGGCCACGCCGGCGACGACGAACCCGCCGTGGGCGGTGACCCCGGCGCCCGCGCCGAGCCCGCCGCGGCACCCCGAACCCTCACTCCGGACCGCGCGGCCACCACGGCCCGCCCGGGCCGTTCGCTCCCCGCCGGGGAGCGGGAAGAACCCCTGTCAAAGACAACCCAGCTTGCCCCGGAGGCCCGATCGTGACCCGAGTACTGGTGGTCGAGGACGAGGAGTCGTTCAGCGACGCCCTCTCGTACATGCTCCGCAAGGAGGGCTTCGAGGTGGCCGTCGCCGCCACCGGCCCCGACGCGCTGGAGCAGTTCGAACGCAACGGCGCCGACCTCGTCCTGCTCGACCTGATGCTGCCGGGCCTGCCGGGCACCGAGGTCTGCCGCCAGCTCCGCGTGCGCTCCAACGTCCCGGTGATCATGGTGACCGCCAAGGACAGCGAGATCGACAAGGTCGTCGGTCTGGAAATAGGTGCGGACGACTACGTCACCAAGCCCTACTCCACCCGTGAGCTGGTCGCCCGCATCCGCGCGGTGCTGCGCCGCCGCGGCGAGGACGGCGGCGCGGGCGACAACGGCGGCGGCCCGGGCGCCCTGGAGGCCGGTCCGGTCCGGATGGACGTCGACCGGCACGTGGTGACGGTGGACGGCGCCAAGGTCGACCTGCCGCTGAAGGAGTTCGACCTGCTGGAGATGCTGCTGCGCAACGCGGGCCGGGTGCTCACCCGCATGCAGCTGATCGACCGGGTGTGGGGCGCGGACTACGTCGGCGACACCAAGACCCTCGACGTCCACGTGAAGCGCCTGCGCGCCAAGATCGAGCCGGACCCGGGCGCGCCGCGCTACCTGGTCACGGTCCGCGGCCTGGGCTACAAGTTCGAGCCGTAAACCGGCACGGACACGCGGAAGGCCCCCGCCGGCACTCGCCGGAGGGGGCCTTCGCGTCGCCCCCGGCAGGCCCGTGCGGGCCCGCCGGGGGCGGTGTGGAGCGTGTGGAGCGTCAGTGGGTGCCGGCGGACGGCGTGGCCGCACCGGACGGCGTGGCACCGGCGGTGGGGGTGCCGGCGACCGGGGCGACCGGGGCGGTCGGGGTGGTGCCCGCCGACGGGGTGGCGGCACCGGTGGCACCGGTGGCCGGGGCGGACGGGGTGACGCCCGGGGTGGCACCCTTGCCCGGGACGGCGACCGGCGAGGCGGTCGGGCCGAAGCCGTCGTAGAGGCCCTTCTCGTTGGCCGGGCTCACGCCGGCCTGGACGTCGACCTTCTGGCCGTCCTTGAACGCGAAGGTCGTCGGCACCATGCCGCCGACCTTGACGCCCACGGAAGCGAGCCTGGCGGACGGGTTGCCGCCGCCGCCCAGCAGCACGGCGCCGCCGGCCGGGACGACGATGCTGCTCAGCGGGGCGCCCGCGGCATCGGCGAAGGTGGCGGCGGCACCGCTGCCGACGGTGATGGACTGCAGCTCGACCGGGTCGGCCCCGGTGTTGCTGATGTTCACCGTCACGTTGGCGGGCCCGGTCGAGTCGCCCGAGGTGTTGGCCGCGGTGACGACGACGATGTTGTTCAACCGGACGTTCGTGCCGAGCGTCGCCGCGGCGCTGTCCGGCTTGATCTGCAGGGTGTCCGGCTGGTTGCCGGCCGCGCAGGAGGACAGCGAAGCGATGGCGAAGGCGGCGAGGGCGGCGATGCTGCCGCGTCGAAGGCTGCGGCTCACGGCGGCGGCTTCTCCCTAGGTCACGTGTCGGTAGGTCAGGTCTCAGATTATCGACCTCACTTATGCGGTCCTCACGGGGTGGTCCCCGTGTCGCACTCCCGGGGCGGTATGCGGGTCCGTCCGGCCGCAATGTGACGTGCCCGCGCCACGTGATCGCGCCGTTCGGGCGGTGCCCCCGGGGGCCGTTTTCGGGCGGCGACGCGCGGACAAGCTTCGACCAAGATCGAATAACGATCCGGAAACGGCCCGATAAACGGCGAAAACTCAAGATCCAATCACGGTTTCGGGAGTGTTGCGACACGTTTCGCCGGGCGCCGGAACCGCCTCCGACCTGCGGGAAGCCGCTGTCGAACACCGGTCGCAGCACGTCATGGGGGTGCTTGTCAAGCCCCGAGACCCGCCCTGACCTGCGAAAACGCCCTTCGGGTGCGCCGAAAAGCGTGTTATTCTGGAAAGCCACGGAAGGGGTCCTGTCACATGACGTTCAAGGTTGGCGACACGGTGGTCTACCCCCATCACGGGGCCGCGCTGATCGAGGCCATCGAAATTCGCCAGATCAAAGGTGTGGACAAGACCTACCTGGTGCTCAAGGTGCAGCAGGGAGACCTGACGCTCCGCGTGCCCGCCGAGAACGCGGAGTTCGTCGGCGTGCGCGATGTGGTCGGCCAGGAAGGTCTGGACCGGGTCTTCGAGGTGCTGCGCGCACCGTACACCGAAGAGCCGACCAACTGGTCCCGTCGCTACAAGGCGAACCTGGAGAAGCTCGCCTCGGGCGATGTCATCAAGGTCGCCGAGGTCGTGCGCGACCTGTGGCGCCGCGAGCGCGAGCGCGGCCTGTCGGCCGGCGAGAAGCGCATGCTCGCCAAGGCGCGCCAGATCCTCGTCAGCGAGCTCGCGCTGGCCGAGAACACCAACGAGGACAAGGCGGAGACGCTGCTCGACGAGGTCCTCGCCTCGTAGTGCGGTCGGGCTGCCGCCCAACGCTCACAGCGCCCGGTGCCGGCGCGCCGCTCCCGGAGGTATCCGGGAAGCGGTGCTTTGGTACTTCGGGCGCTGAGGCGTGTCCGGACGACGCCTCCCGCCCGAGCCGGTCCAGGCCTGCAAGACCGTTTCTGCGGATCGTGTGGGCCGCGGACCGGGTGGTTCTTCGGAAGGGGTCCGTGCGCCCGTCGTGCACGCCATGGCCATACCCACTTCGCCGAAGGAGTGAAACCTGAACGCGTCAGCAGCAGTCGCAGCAGCAGTGGTGCCCGCCGCCGGACGCGGTGAGCGGCTCGGGCCCGGCGCCCCCAAGGCCCTGCGGGAACTGGGCGGTGTGCCGCTCCTGGTGCACGCCGTCCGGGCCCTGGCCCGCAGCCGGGCGGTCGGCCTGGTCGTGGTCGCCGCACCGGCCGACGGGGTGGCGGAGGTCGTCGCCCTGCTGGACAGCCACGGGCTGGACGGCAAGGACATCCGCGTGGTGGCCGGCGGCGCGACCCGCCAGGAGTCCGTCCGGCTCGGCCTGGCCGCGATCCCGGAGGACGTCGAGATCGTCCTCGTGCACGACGCGGCCCGCCCGCTCGTCCCGGTCGAGGTGGTGGACGCGGTCGCGGCCGCCGTCCGCGCCGGGGCCGTGGCGGTGGTGCCCGCGGTGCCGCTGGCCGACACCGTGAAGCGGGTCGAGCCGAACCCGGGCGGGCCCGAGCCCGTGCTCGACACGCCCGACCGCGCCACCCTGCGCGCCGTGCAGACCCCGCAGGGCTTCGACCGGGCCACTCTGGCCGAGGTGCACGCCAAGGCGCTGGCCGAGGAGGCCGCGGGCGGCACCGGCGTGCCGCCGGTGACCGACGACGCGGGCCTGGTGGAGCGCTTCGGCGGCCGGGTCGTCGTGGTGCCCGGTCACGAGGAGGCGTTCAAGGTCACCCGTCCGCTGGACCTCGTGCTCGCCGAGGCCGTACTCGCCCGCAGGAGGGCCGCCGATGCCTACTGAGCCGCTGTCCGCAGAGCCGGTGTCCGCTGGGCCGGTGCCTGCCGACCGGACCGCTCCCGTCGTTCCCCGCGTGGGCGTCGGCACCGACGTGCACGCCTTCGAGGCCGGGCGCCCGCTGTGGGTGGCCGGACTGGAGTGGCCGGACGCCGAGTTCGGGCTCTCCGGGCACTCGGACGCCGACGTGGCCGCGCACGCCGCGTGCGACGCGCTGTTCTCGGCCGCCGGGATCGGCGACCTGGGCGCCCATTTCGGCACCGACCGCCCCGAGTGGGCCGGCGCGTCCGGGGTGAAGCTGCTCGGCGAGGCCGCCCGGCTGGTGCGCGAGGCCGGTTTCGAGATCGGCAACGTCTCGGTCCAGGTGATCGGTGTCCGGCCGAAGATCGGCAAGCGCCGGGCCGAGGCGCAGGCCGCGCTGTCGGAGGCGGCCGGCGCGCCGGTGTCCGTCTCCGGCACCACCACCGACGGTCTCGGCCTCACCGGCCGGGCCGAGGGCCTGGCCGCGATCGCCACCGCCCTGGTGTACGAACGGCGTTGAGCGCGGCGGGTCCGGCGGGCCGGGAATAACCCGGGCCTGACGAGTGTTCAACAGGCCGTGCGGGGGCCCGAGTCGATAGTGTGCGATGCGGGCCCGCGCAGGCCGCGCAGTGCCGCGTGCCGGGCCCGTACCAGCCGCCGACGAGAAGAGGTTCCCCCGTGGCTTCGCAACTCTCCGACCGTGCCAAGGCCCTGATCGACGCCAAGAGCTTCGCCGTGGTCTCGACGATCCAGCCGGACGGCAGCCCGCAGTCCTCCGTGGTCTGGGTCAAGCGCGACGGCGAGGACGTCCTGTTCTCCACCGTCGAGGGCCGCCGCAAGCACCTCAACCTCGTCAAGGACCCGCGCATCACGCTCGTGGTCAACCCGCCGGAGAGCCCGTACGAGTACTTCGAGGTGCGCGGTTCGGTCACGATGACCACCGAGGGCGGCCGCGAGCTGATCGACGAGCTCGCCGGCAAGTACCGCGGCGAGGAGGTCTACAAGTTCGACGGGCCAGACGACGTCCGGGTGGTCGTGCGGCTCAGCCCGCGCAAGGTGGTCGGCAACATCTGACCCTCCTCCGGGTCCGCCGGCCCGCCGTTCACCGGGAATGTGACCGGGAATGTGGCGGGGCACCCCCTCGTGCCCACTACGCTTGACGCTGTGAGCATTCGCCTGTACGACACCAGCACCCGCCAGGTACGCGACTTCGTCCCGCTTGTACCGGGCTGTGTCTCGATCTACCTGTGCGGCGCTACCGTCCAGTCGGCGCCACACATCGGGCACATCCGGTCCGGGCTCAACTTCGACATCATGCAGCGGTGGTTCGCCTACCGCGGCTACCAGGTGACGTTCGCCCGGAACGTCACCGACATCGACGACAAGGTGATCGCCAAGGAGCGCCAGCTCGGCACCCCGTGGTGGCAGATCGCCTACGAGAACGAGCGCGCCTTCAACGACGGCTACGCGGCCCTCGGCTGCCTGCCGCCGACCGTCGAGCCGCGGGCCACCGGGCACATCCCCGAGATGATCGAGATGATGCAGGGCCTGATCGCGAGGGGCCACGCCTACGCGGCCGACGGCAACGTCTACTTCGACGTGCGCTCGTACCCGGACTACCTCGCCCTGTCCAACCAGAAGCTGGCCGACCTGCGCCAGCCCGAGGGCGACGGCGAGACCGGCAAGCGGGACCCGCGCGACTTCGCGATGTGGAAGTCCGCCAAGCCGGGCGAGCCGAGCTGGGACACCCCGTGGGGCCGCGGCCGCCCGGGCTGGCACCTGGAGTGCTCGGCGATGGCCCACAAGTACCTGGGCCCCGCCTTCGACGTCCACGGCGGCGGGCTGGACCTGATCTTCCCGCACCACGAGAACGAGATCGCCCAGTCCAAGGCCTACGGCGACGACTTCGCCAACTTCTGGGTCCACAACGCCTGGGTCACCATGGCGGGCGAGAAGATGAGCAAGTCGCTCGGCAACTCGGTGCTGGTCTCCGAGATGGTCCAGCGCTGGCGGCCGATCGTGCTGCGCTACTACCTGGGCGCGCCGCACTACCGCTCGATGATCGAGTACAGCGAGGAGTCGCTGCGCGAGGCCGAGGCCGGGTTCGCCCGGATCGAGGGCTTCGTCCAGCGCACCGTCGAGCGCTTCGGGAAGGTCGACGCGGCGCCCGAGGTGCCGCCGGCCTTCGCCGAGGCGATGGACGACGACCTGGGCGTGCCGCAGGCCCTCGCCGTCGTGCACACCGCCGTCCGCCAGGGCAACAGCGCCCTGAACGCGGACGACAAGGAGAACGCGGTGGCGCGTCTGGCCGAGGTCCGTGCGATGCTCGGAGTGCTGGGCCTCGACCCGCTCGACCCGCAGTGGGCCGGGACGGAGCGCGGCGAGGACCTCCACGGCGTGGTGGACTCGCTGGTCCGCCTGGTCCTGGACCAGCGGCAGGCCGCGCGCGAGCGCAAGGACTACGCCACCGCGGATGCCATCCGCGACCAGCTCGGCCTGGCCGGGCTGGCGATCGAGGACACCCCGTCCGGCCCGCGCTGGACGATCAACAACCAGTAACCCCATCTGACGATCGGGGTGAGGGTGGGCCGTGCCGGACCGGTGCGGCCCTCCCGCATGACGTAGCGCATGCCGTCAGCCGCCGCCGGACAGAGCGGGGCGGCCGGGCATGCCGGACAGACAGGAAGTACAGCCATGGCCGGCAACAGCCAGCGCAGGAACCGCCGCAACCCCGGATCGAAGAAGGGCGCGTCTGTCGGGACCGGCGGGCACAGCCGGAAGGCGCTCCAGGGCAAGGGCCCGACCCCGCCCGGCGAGGAGCGCAAGGGCCACCCCAAGCAGCGCGCGGCCAACGCCGCGGTCAAGCGCGAGCGCGACGCCAAGGCCCGCGCCGGCATGCGCCGGGCCGGCGGTGCCGGTCGCGGCGGCCGCGGCGGCGCGGGCAGCGCCGAGCTGGTCTTCGGCCGCAACTCGGTGGTCGAGGCCCTGCAGGGCGACGTGCCGGCCAACGCGCTGTACGTCCAGCAGTTCATCGACACCGACGACCGGGTCCGCGACGCCTTCCAGGCCGCCAACGACCGCGGCATCCCGCTGATGGAGGCCCCGCGCCCGCAGCTGGACCAGATGACCGGCGGGATGAACCACCAGGGCCTGGTGCTCCAGGTGCCGCCGTACGAGTACGCGCACCCCGACGACCTCCTGGTCGACGCCTCCGACGCCGGCCAGGACGCGCTGATCATCGCGCTGGACGGCGTCACCGACTCGCGCAACCTCGGCGCCGTCGTCCGTTCCGCCGCCGCCTTCGGCGCCCACGGCGTGGTCATCCCCGAGCGCCGCGCGGCCGGCATGACCGCCGGTGCCTGGAAGACCTCCTCCGGCGCCGCGGCCCGGCTGCCCGTCGCCCGCGCCACCAACCTGACCCGCACCCTGGAGGCCTACCAGAAGGCCGGCCTGATGGTCGTCGGCCTGGCCGCCGACGGCGAGGCCGAGCTGGGCGACCTGGACGTGCTGACCGGCCCGGTCGTGGTCGTCGCGGGCAGCGAGGGCAAGGGCCTGTCCCGGCTGGTCTCGGAGACCTGCGACATCCGGGTGCGGATCCCGATGTCGGGCCTGACGGAGTCGCTGAACGCCGGCGTCGCGGCGGGCATCGTGCTGTACGAGGCCGCGCGGCTGCGCGCCAAGCGCTGAGGGTTGAGGCGCTGAGGCGCCAAGCGCTGAGCGCTGAGCCGCCGGCCGCCGGTTGCGCAGAGCACAGGACGTGACCGGCGCGCAGGAGATCTTCCGAATTCTCCGTGAACCGGGTGAGAAGCGATCGGGCCCGACCGGGTCCGATCGCTTTTCTCATGATCACTTCAAGTGGACGCCGGATATCCACCCGGGAGAGTGTCCTAAGCGGCCGTCACCCGGTTAGACGGGCGTGGACACCAGAACACAACGGCGGCCCCTGTTCGGCGGCGGCAGTACCGGGATAGACGCGGACCCGGGCCTCAACACCGTCAAGGTGGAGTCGGACCCGGCCCGCCTCAGCAGCACCCAGGCCAGCTTCCGGCTCCGGCTCGGCGCCCCCGTGGAGCCACTGATCGACGCCCCCGCCGGAGCGCTCTCCACCGGCGCCGCGTTCGGGGACCCCTACGCGAGCCAGGGCCTGATCCGTCGTCCGCTGGTCACCCCGCAGGTGGTCGTGCCAGCCTCCGCCGTCCCGGCGATGGCGGGGGCCGCCGGGGGCGGGGCGCCGCGCCGCAAGGGGCGGGTCACCGCCGTCACGTGGACCGGCCAGGCGCCCCCCGGTGACCTCGCGGCCACCCAGCTCCTGGAAGCCGTGCGGCTCAGCGGCTCCCCGGGCGGCGTCGGCCTGGCCGAGGACGACACCCAGGTGATCCCGGGCCTCGCGGGCGCCCGGACCGTCCCGCGCCAGCCGCGCGAGGGCGCCGGCACCGCGACCGACGCGGGCGTCGGCCCGATCGGCGCGCCGCAGGGCTGGACCCCGAGCGGCGAGCTGCCCGAGGTCTCCGCCGCCGACGCCGAGGGCAAGCAGCCCTGGTACCCCGGCCGGCGGGTCGACCTCGGCCTGGTGCTCCTGCCGCTGCGCGCCGTCCTCGGCTCGCTGTCGGTCTACGCCGGGTTCAGCAAGCTCTGCGACCCGGTGTACTTCGACGGCGGCGAACGCGGCTCGATGATGCGCTGGCTGGCCTCGCTGCACCCGTGGAAGGTCGCCGAGCCGCTGCTCGCCTTCGCCATGGCGCACCCCGTCGGCTCCGGCCTGGTGGTGTCGTTCACCGAGATCGTGGTCGGCGTGCTGACCATCCTCGGCCTGTGGCAGCGGCTCGCGGCCGGCGCGGCGATGCTGCTCTCCGCGGCGCTGCTGTTCACGGTCAGCTGGCGGGCCGTCCCGGTGTACGACACCCCCGACCTGATCTTCCTGGCCGCGTGGAGCCCGCTGCTGATCGCCGGGGCGCCGTTCGCCTCGCTGGACGGACGGCTCAACCTGGAGGCCTGGCGGCGGTACGGCTCGGGCGCGCCCGGGGCGCTGCGCCGCCGGGTGCTGCGGCGGGGCACCGTGGTCACCACGCTCGTCGTCGGCCTGACCCTGCTGCTCGGCTCGATGCTCGGCGCGGCGGTGCGCACCAGCGCCCGGCCGCACCAGGCCCCGGGCCGCCCGACCGGCGACTACGGCACGCCGGTCTGGCCGAGCGGCTCCCCGTCCGGCGCCGCGGGCGGCCAGGGCACGTCCACGCAGCCCGCACCGGCCGGCTCCCGCCCGGCCACCCCGGCGGCCAGCCCGACCGCCGCGGCGTCCTCGCCCGCGGCCTCGCACCCGGCCACCCCGACGCCGAGCGCCAAGCACTCCACCAAGGCCGAGGGCGGCCAGAGTTCGGCCCCGGCGTCGGCCCCCACGGCCGCCGCGCAGCCGGCCGGCGGGACGCCCGCCCAGCGCTCCACGCCGGCCCCGGCCGGTTCGGGCACGGGCTCCAAGCCGAGCCCCAGCGGCTCGGGTTCGGGCTCCGGCCTGCTGGGCGGGGTGCTCGGCAGCGGCCCGCTGGCCGACCTGTCGGGCGGCGGCCACTCCAGCCGTCCGGGGACGCCGACGGCGACCTGACCGGGTGGTCCGTCCAGGAAAGGCGGTCGGCCGGGTGCTCCGTGGGGGAGCACCCGGCCGACCGCCTTCTCGCATGGGTTACCGGGGGGGTCTTCTCGCATGGGTTACTGGGGGGCGCGGCCCGCGCCGGCGGCGAGCTCCTTGGCGGCCTCCGTGAGGTCCTTCGCGGTGTCGATCGCGCGCCAGTACACGCCCTGCGGCAGCTGGTAGCCCGCCAGCCGCTTGCTGCGGGCGAGTTGGGGGAACGTGGTGCGCTCGTGGTCGCCCACGTCCGGCAGCAGCTCGGCGAACTCCGGGCTGAACACGTACAGGCCCGCGTTGATGAGGAACGGCGACGGCGGGGCCTCGATGAAGTCCAGCACGTTGCCGAACTGGTCGGTCTCCACCGCGCCCCACGGGATCCGCGGCCGGGCCAGGGCGAGCGTCGCGACGGCGTCCCGCTCGTGGTGGAAGGCGGCCATGTCGCGCAGGCTGAAGCGGGTCCAGATGTCGCCGTTCGTGGCGTACCAGGGCTCGTCCGGGCGGGGCAGCGCCCTGGCCGCGTACTTGAGCCCGCCGCCGCGCCCGAGCGGCTCCTCCTCGACGACCGTGCGCACGCGCAGCGGCAGGTCCGCCTTGTCCAGCCACTCCTGCAGCACGTCGGCCAGGTGCCCGCAGGACACGACGACGTCCGTGACGCCCTCGGCGGCGAGCCACGCCAGCTGGTGGCCGAGGATCGGCGTGCCCGTGCCCGGGATCTCGACCAGCGGCTTCGGGCGGTCGTCCGTGTAGGGCCGCAGCCGGGAGCCCTGGCCGCCGGCCAGGATGACGGCCTGCGTGACGGGCGTCGTGGTCGGCCGCGGCGGCTGGGCCTGCGGGGACGTGGGGTCGGCGGCGGGGCCGGAGTCAGCGCTCATGGCTGAACAATAGGCGCGCGGACGGGGGTTGGAGCCGCGGTTGCCGGGGCGGCGGGTGCGCGTTCAGGTGTTTGGGCGTGTGGACTGGTGGGCCAGCGGGCTGGCCGGCGGGCGTGCGGGCCGGCGGGTAGGCGTCAGCCCGTGATGCCGGCCGCGAACGAGCCGTCGCAGACCGGGCGGGCGAACGAACGGGCCCGCTGGACGTCGCCCTGGTACTTCTTCACCGTCGCCCGGCCCAGCTCGGTGGCGAGCGAGGTGCAGTACGGCGTCAGGGCGGGCTGCTCGCGCATCGAGCGCTCCAGCAGGTCCAGCGCGGCGGCCGGGCTGTGCTCGCGCAGCTCGTCCAGCATCGCGACGCGCAGCGCGTCCTGCGGCGCCAGCCCGTCGGGAGTCTTGCCGGCCGCGCCCGCGGTGCGTCCGATGCCCGCGCCGTCGCTGCTGGACGCCGCGACGACCTGCTGGTCGAGCCCGGTCGGCGGGGCCCACGGGACCCGGGTCACGGCGAGGGTGCCGGTGGTCACCAGGACGACGGGCAGGGTGAGGGCGACGGTCTGGCCGATACGGCGCAAAAGCTGCTTCACGCTCAGGAGCGTAGCGGTGGGTGCGCCCCGGATCGCCCTCCGTTACACCATCGAGTGACGACGTGTCCGGGTTCGTCCCGTCACCGTGTTGACGCGGGGGTGTACGGACGGAGCCCGCCGGACCGGGAGGCGGTCCGACGGGCTCGTGTCGCGCTTGCGCCGTGCCGGTGGTGTGCCGTCGGCTCAGCTGCTGAGGCGGGCACCCGTGCTGGTGGAGAACACGTGGGTCTCGTCGGCGATCGGCACGACGTGGATCGTCTCGCCGCGGGCCGGGATCTGCCGGCCGTGCACGCGGACCACGATGTCCTTGTCCTCGCCGCCGATCTTGGTGGTGCCGTAGACGAAGCCGTCCGAGCCGAGCTCCTCGACCACGTTGACCGTCACCGCGACGCCCTCGATGCCGCCGGCCGGGACGACCTCGAAGTGCTCCGGGCGGATGCCGACGGTCACGGTCTTGTCGAGGCCGGCGCCGGACAGGTCGTCACGCGAGATGTTGACCACCGAGCCGCCGAACTTCACGCCGCCGTCCACCAGCGGCACCTCGACCAGGTTCATGGCCGGCGAGCCGATGAAGCCGGCCACGAAGAGGTTGGCGGGCCTGTCGTACATGTTGCGCGGGGTGTCGACCTGCTGGAGCACGCCGCCCTTCAGCACCGCGACGCGGTCGCCCATGGTGAGCGCCTCGGTCTGGTCGTGGGTCACGTACACCGTGGTGATGCCCAGGCGGCGCTGCAGGCCGGCGATCTGGGTGCGGGTCGAGACGCGGAGCTTGGCGTCCAGGTTCGACAGCGGCTCGTCCATCAGGAAGACCTGCGGCTGGCGCACGATCGCCCGGCCCATCGCGACGCGCTGGCGCTGACCGCCGGACAGCGCCTTCGGCTTGCGGTCCAGGTACTCGGTGAGGTCGAGGATCTTCGCGGCCTCCTCGACCTTGGTGCGGATCTCGGCCTTGTTGACGCCGGCGATCTTGAGCGCGAAGCCCATGTTCTCCGCGACGGTCATGTGCGGGTAGAGCGCGTAGTTCTGGAACACCATCGCGATGTCCCGGTCCTTCGGCGGGAGGTGGGTGACGTCCCGGTCGCCGATCCGGATCGCGCCGCTGTTGACGTCCTCCAGGCCGGCCAGCATGCGCAGGCTGGTCGACTTGCCGCAGCCCGAGGGGCCGACCAGCACGAGGAATTCGCCGTCCGCGATCTCCAGGTCCAGCGCGTCCACGGAGGGCTTGTCCGCCCCCGGGTAGACGCGGGTCGCCTGGTCGTACGTGACAGAAGCCATGGTTGAGCTCTCCTTCACCGGCAGGAACGTGCCGGACGATCCGAGTAAAGGGGGGTTTCGTTCGTCTCACCGACCCGCCGAGTGGTCTGGACCACTACACGAACCGGCTCCCGGCGACGCTACCTGTGCCCCCGCCGCTTGTCAGCCCCCCTCCGGCCCGATTTCCGCATCGTTTCCATCACGCCCGCCCCAGCCGCCAACCCCCGGATATCCCCCCACCCCGCCACCCGCGCCCGGTAGACTGCCCCCGGTGCCGCCGTGATCCGTCGCGGACGGCCACCGTGCCTCCTTAGCTCAGCTGGCCAGAGCACCGCTCTTGTAAAGCGGGGGTCGTCGGTTCGAACCCGACAGGGGGCTCCGCGTGTGGAGGGCCAGTCCGCCGGGGTGCATCCGGTCGGGCTGGCCCTTCGGTGTTGGTGGGGCCGGGTCAGGAGGGTGGCGCGGCGGGGAGGGTGAGGGTTGCGAGGGCGCCGCCGGTGGGGTGGTTTGCGAAGGCCAGGGTGGCGCCGATGACGCGGGTGTGGCCGGTGGCGATGGTGAGGCCGAGGCCGTGGCCGCGGCCGCGTTCGGGGGCGTTGGTGCGGAAGCGCTGCGGGCCGTCGTCGAGGAGGTCGTCGGGGTAGCCGGGGCCGTGGTCGCGGACGGTGATGCGGTGGCCGTCGACGTGGAGTTCGACGGGGGCGGCGCCGTGGCGGTGGGCGTTGACGACGAGGTTGCCGAGGATGCGGTCCAGGCGGCGGAGGTCGGTGCGCACCTCGGCGTCGGCGGTGACCGTGACGTCCACGTCCAGGCCGGTGAGCGTGACGGTGCGGCGCACCGCCCGTTCGAGGGGGACGGTGGAGAGGTCCGGGGTCTCGACGTCGGCGTCGAGGCGGGAGACCTCCAGCAGGTCCTCGACGAGGGCGCGCAGGGCTTGGACCCGGTTCTGGACGAGCTGGGTGGGCCGGCCCGGGGGCAGCAGTTCGGCGGCGGTGACCAGGCCGGTCAGCGGGGTGCGCAGCTCGTGGGCGACGTCCGCGGTGAAGCGCTGCTCGTCCGCGAGCCGCCGGTGCAGCGAGCGGGACATCTGGTCGACGGCCGCCGCGAGGTCGGCCACCTCGTCCCGCCCGTCGACGAGTTCGCCGATCGGGGTGTCGGTCCGGCCGGCGGCGATGCCCCGGGCGGCGGTGGCCGCGGTGCGCAGGCGGCGGCTGATCCGGTCCGCGACCAGCACGCCGGCCAGGACGGTGGTGAAGACGGCCGCGACGACGGTGAGCAGGATGATCCGGTCGAGGTCGGCGATCGCCTGCCGGTCCTGGGTGAAGTCGACCCGGACCGAGAGCACGGCGTTCTGCACCGGTCCGGCCGCCCACATCGTCTCGCCGTCCGGCCCGGCCGCCAGCAGCGTGCCCTGTCGTCCGTCGGCGGCGAGCGTGTGCAGGCGGGCCGGCAGCGCGGGGTCGTTGAGGGCGGCGCCGTGGGCGGGGGCCTCGCCGCGTCCGTACGCGCCGAGCGAGGAGTCGAGGGCGGCGACGGCGGTGGCGCGGGCCTGGTCGACGTGCTGGCGGATCATCGCCTGGTGGACCAGCAGGCCGACGGCCACCGCGACCAGGACGGAGATCGCGGCGACGGCGGTGGCGATCTGGCGGCGCAGCGTCATGCCGGCCGCCGCAGCTTGTAGCCGAAGCCGCGGACGGTCTCGATCCGTCCGGCGCCGATCTTGGCGCGCAGCCGCTGCACGTGGACGTCGACCACGCGGGTGTCGGCGCCCCACTCGTAGTCCCAGACGCGTTCGAGCAGGGTAGAGCGCTCCAGCACGATGCCGGGCGCGGCGGTGAACTCCAGCAGCAGCCGCAGCTCGGTGGGGGTGAGCGGGACGAGGCGGCCGTCCACCCGGACCTCCATGCTGTCGGTGTCCACCTGCATGCCGTCGAAGCTGCGCACGGTGGGCGAGGGGGAGGGGGAAACAGGAGGGGAAACGGAAGGGGGCGGCGTGGGGAGGTCGTCGTCGGCAGGGGCCGGGACGACGCGGATCCGTCGCAGGACCGTCCGGATCCGGGCGACCAGCACGGCGCTCTCGAACGGCTTGACCACGTAGTCGTCCGCCCCTGCCTCCAGCCCGGACACGACGTCCACCGGGTCGGTGCGCGCCGACATCATCAGGATCGGCAGCTGGCTCTCCTCGCGGATCCGCCGGCACAGCCCGACGCCGTCGAGGAGCGGCAGCATGACGTCCAGCAGGACCAGGTCCGGCCGGACGGCGTGGAACGCCTCCAGCCCTTCCAGGCCGTCGGCGGCCGTGGAGACGGGGAAGCCGTAGCGCTCCAGGGCCATCCGGGTGGCCTCGCGGATCACCTCGTCGTCCTCGACGATCAGGATGCGGGGCTGCGCGGGCGTCTCGGCGGGGGTCATGGATGCTGAGGCTAGGGGGTCGGGGATCACGGCTGCACTCCCGGGAGGGCGGGCGTCGGCCGGGCGGGGTTCTTGGGGACGAGCGGGGACGGCACGGCCGTCGGGGTGGCCGGCTCGGCCGTCGGACGGACGGGGCCGGGGGCGCGGCCGCCCGGGGGCATGACGGACGTCACCGGGTCCGGTGCGGCGGACGGGCCGGGCAGCGGGCCGGTGCCCTCGAACTTCTGCTCCAGCCGGACGAGCCGGACGCCGTCCCACTGGTAGTGGCTGGTGGTCTGGACGGAGGTGGTGGTCTGCTCGTGCAGCCACAGGTCGGTGCCGATGGTCTCGGCGCTGAACAGCGGCACCAGCTTGACCCGCAGGATCGGCACGAGCCGGTCGTCGACCAGGGTGTAGACGTGCAGCACGACCTGCTGGGGCACGGCCACGGCGGTGATCAGCTCGGGCTTGCCGTCGCCGGTGAGGTCGCGGAACTCGGCGCTGCGGACCGCGCAGCCGGTGCACGATCCGAGGGCCGGCCGCTCCTCCGCGCTCACGCCGGGGTCCTTCGTGAGGACGGCGTGGACGTCGACCGCGGTGATGTCCCGCCCGGCCACGGTCAGGTCGGGGACGGGCTGCGGCGGCGCCTGGGACGCGGAGCCGGTCTCGGCGGCGGAGGAGGACGGCGTCGGCGGGGCGTTCAGCCCGGGCCAGAGCGGCTGGGCGCGCAGCGGCGGTGTCACCGGCTGCGACGGGCCGTGGTCCTTCAGGCCGCCGGGGTCGGCCCGGCCCACGACCAGGGCCGCGGCCAGCGCGACGAGGACGGCCACGGCCGCGAGGGCGGCCACCGGCGTGGCGGCGCGCCGTCGGCGGGGCGGGGGTGTTGCTGCCACGTCGGTGCTCGCCCTCCTGGAATGCCTGGTCTGGGACGCCTGGCCTGGGATGCCTGGTCTGGAACGCCTGGTCTGGGATGCCTGGTCGTGGGGGGACGCCGCAGGCGTACGGCGTCCTTGGTGTGCCTTTGGTGTAGGTCGTGCCGGCGGTGGCCGGCGGTTCCCGTGCGGCCGGCCGGGCCGCCTCAGGCCGCCTCGGCCGGCCTCAGGCCAGGTCGGCCAGGACGACGATGTTGTCGGTCCAGTGGCCGTCCGCACCGATGCTGCCGCCGCAGGTGATGAGCCTGAGGGTCGGGGCCGGGGTGTCGCCGTAGACGGCATCGGTGGGGAAGCGGTCCTTGGCGGCCTGCAGCAGTGAGCGGACCTTGAAGTCCACAGTGGTGCCGTCCGCGCGCCGCACCTGGACGAGGTCGCCCGGCCGCAGCTGCGGCACGCGGTGGAAGACCGCCGGGCCGTGGACGGTGTCGTAGTGCCCGATCAGGACGGTGGGGCCGGTCTCGCCCGGGGTGGGCCCGTTGCGGTACCAGCCGACCTCCCCGGCCCGGTCGGCCGGCGGCACCTGGACCGTCCCGTCGGCGTTCAGGCCGAGGCCGGTCACCGGGGCGTCGACGCCGGCCGACGGGATGAGCAGGCGGGTCGGCTCCGAGGCGGGGAGGGCCTTCGGGGCGGCGGGCGGTGCGGTGGCGGCGGAAGTGCCGGCGCCGGTGGTGCCGGAGACGCCCGGGGTGGACGCGGCGGGCCCGGGGGCCGGACCGTCCGTCGCGCTGCCGTGCGCCGAGGACTCGATCCGGACGACCGGCGTCTCCTGGGAGCCGATCGCCACCGACACGCCGAGCACCAGGCACAGCAGCCCGGCCGCCCCCACGACGGCCCGGCGCACCACGCCCGGTCTGCGCCGGGGCCCGCGCCGCCGTCCGCGCCCTCGTTCCGGTACAGGCCCCTGCCCTCGTCCCCGACCGGTCGCGCGCCGCCGCCGGCCGGCCGGTGCCCCGTCCGCGCCCGGGGCCGCCCCGGCACCGCCGCCCCGCCTGGCCAGGTGCGGGGCTGCGGCGCCGGGGTGCCCGGAGGGCTCGGGGCCGGTGTCAGCCGCGCGCACCGGAGCGGCGGCGCAGGAGGGCGAAGCCCAGCGCCCCGGCGCCGACGGCCGCGACGGCACCGCCGGCGGCCAGCGTGAGGCCGTTGCCGTCGGTCGCGGTGGACCCGTCCCCGGCCTGGGCGGCGCCCTTCGGGACCTCGCGGACCTGCGGCCGGTTGGTGTCCTGGGCGTCGGCCGGCGCGGGCGTGGCGGTGGGCGTCTTGGCGACGCCCGCGGCGGAGGGGGCACCGGCGGTGGGCCGGGCCGGAGCGGGCTGGGCGGGTGCGGAGCCCTTCGGCACCACGACCGCGCCGGAGGCGGCGGGGCCGGCGGTCGGGGTGGCCGTCGGGATGGCCGGGGCGGCGCTCGGGGCGGCCGTGGGCGTGGCCGGGGCGGGGGCCCCGTCGGCCCACGCCTGCCCGCCGGTCAGGGCGGTCAGCAGCGCGGCCCCGGTCAGTGCGCAGACGGCCAGGACCCGGCGGCCCGGCGCGCGATCGGTACGGCTCCTGCTCATGGGGTGCTCTCCTTCGTCGGCATCGTCGACGCTCGTCGTCGATGGTCGGCATTGACGTCCGTCGTCGACGTCCGTCCTCGACGCGTTCCGACCCCTGCGGCCGGTGCGTCGACGGAGACGTTAGGGAGCCCGTGTCGCGGTCCCCGGCCGGTCGCGTCACGGCGGCCCATCGGCTTCGTAACGCCCCCGACGGCCTTCGTAACGGCTCCGGAGGGCTCTGTAACGACGACCGGGCAACGACGGCCGGGCGACGAAGGCCCGGCAACGCCCCCCGGAGCCCCGGCAACGACCCCCGGAGCCCCGGCAACGACCCCCGGAGCCCCGCGGCACCACCCAACTCCCGGTACGCGGAAGGAAACCTCCCCCGCCCCTGAACCAACCCGCCCGCCCGTGCGTACCCCCTGGTGATGGGGGACCGGAGAGAAAGGTGGCAGCGATGAGCATGCTGGCCAACCTGGTCCCGGCGATGCGGCACGGCGGCAAGCACGACCGCAAGACCGGCAAGGAGACCAGGGACTCCAAGGCGGGCCGCCGTCGTCGTCGCGGGTCGAACTCGCGGCACTGACGGCCCCGCCGTCCTGTCAGGGCCGGGCCCCCGGCGGCCCGGCCACGTTCCACGGGCTGGAGTCGAACCGTGTGGTCACCGCTGCGGCCGACGGCCGCCGACGCGGGTGACGGCGACGGCGCCCGGGTGGATCCGGTCGTCGAGCCGGCCCCGGCCCTGCCGCTGCGGCGGACGTTCGGGCGGCTCTGGCCCTACACGAGGGGCGGGCGGCGCTGGCTGGCCCTGCTGCTGGTCCTCGTCCTGGCCGGCCCGGTGGTCGACGCGGCCGCGATCTGGCTGTTCAAGGTCGTCGTCGACGACGTCCTCGTCCCGCACAGGCTCGGCCTCTTCCTGCCGGTCGCGCTCGCCTACGCGGGGCTGACGGTCATGGCGGGGGCCCTGGGCTTCGCCGACGAGATGACCTCGACGTGGGTCGGCGAGCGCTTCCTGCTGGCCCTGCGGGCGGACGTGTTCCGGCACCTGCAGGGCTTGTCGCTCGGCTTCTTCGAGCGGCGGCGGCTCGGCGACGTGCTGGCGCGGCTGACCGGCGACGTCGAGGCGGTCGAGACGTTCCTGCTCTCGGGCGTCGTCGACGCGGTCGCGTACGTCGCCGAACTCGCCGTCTTCCTGGGGGTGTTGTTCTACCTGCGGTGGGACCTCGCGCTGGTCGCGCTCATCGTGGTGCCGCTGTTCTGGTTCACCGCGCGGCACTTCTCGGCGCGGGTGAAGGCTGCCTCGCGCGAGCGGCGGCGGCGCAGCGGCTCGGTCAGCGCGCTCACCGAGGAGTCGCTCGGCAACATCGCGCTCGTCCAGGCCTGCAACCGGCAGGGCTGGGAGCAGGAGCGGTTCCGGCGGGAGAGCATGGCGCGGTTCCGGGCGACGATGGAGGCCACCCGCCTGCGCGCGCTGTTCGCGCCTATCGTGGACGTCCTGGAGCTGGCCGGCGCGCTGATCGTCCTCGGAGTGGGCGCCTGGGAGCTCGCGCGCGGACGCCTGACGCTGGGCGAACTCCTGGTCTTCGTCGCCCTGTTGAGCCGGCTGTACGGCCCGGTCCGGGGGATCTCCCGGCTCAGCAACGGCTTCTACTCGGCCTCCGCCGCCGCCGAACGGATCCTCGAACTCCTCGACGAGCGCCCGCAGGTGAGCGATCCGCTGGTGCCGCTGCGCCCCGCCCGGGTGCGCGGGGCGGTGGCCTTCGACGGGGTCTGGTTCCGCTACCCGGGCTCGACGCGGGTGGCGCTGTTCGACGTGTCGTTCCGCGCCGAGCCGGGCGAGACGGTCGCGCTGGTCGGCCCGAGCGGTGCGGGCAAGTCGACCGCCGCCAAGCTGCTGCTGCGCTTCTACGACCCCGAGCGCGGGGCCGTCCGCCTGGACGGGATCGACCTGCGCGAACTGGCGGTCGCCGACCTGCGCGAGCACATCGCCGTCCTGCTCCAGGAGACCCTGGTCGTTCACGGCACCGTGCGCGAGAACATCGCGTACGGGCGGCCGGGCGCCACGGACGCCGAGATCGTGGCCGCCGCCCGGGCCGCCGACGCCCACGAGTTCGTCAGCCGGCTCCCGGACGGCTACGACACGGTGGTCGGCCGCAACGGGCGGCTGCTGTCCGGCGGGCAGTGCCGGCGGCTGGCGATCGCCCGCGCGATGATCCGCGACGCGCCCGTGCTGATCCTCGACGAGCCGACGACGGGGCTGGACGCCGAGTCCGCGCGGCGGGTCCTGGCGCCGCTCGGGCGGCTCATGCGGGGCCGGACGACGATCGTCGTCTCGCACGACCTGTCCGCCGTCCGGCACGCCGACCGGATCGTGCTGCTCCGCGGCGGCTGCGTCGCGGACAGCGGCACGCACGGGGAACTGCTGGCCCGCGACGACGGATACGCGCGACTCGACGGGCTGCAGCGCTCCGACCTGGCCGAGGAGGTGCCGAGTTGAGTCCGGACACCGTCCAACCACCCCTCCCCGCAGGGGCGTTCATCGCCCCCGGGTACCAGGTCCTGGCGCACCTCTGCCGCACCGGCTGGCTCGACCTCTACGACGCCTGGAGCGGGGAGCGCGACTGCCGCTGCGTCGTGAAGGTGCTCCGACCGGACCGCCGCCGCGAGCGGCGGCTGCGCGCCCGGCTGCTCCAGGAGGGCCGCTGGCTGGCCGAGTTCACGCACCCGCACCTCGTCCGCGGCTACGGGACGGGCGAGCGCCCGCAACCGTACGCCGTCCTGGAGACGCTCGCCGGGGAGACGCTCTCCCACGTCCTGGACACCCGCCCCCGCCGCCCGGCCGCCGCCGACGTGGCCATGCTCGGGCTCCACCTGTGCTCGGCCGTCCACTACCTGCACGGCCGCGGCCTGCTGCACCTCGACCTCAAGCCCTCCAACGTCGTGATCGACTGCCGCCGCGCCAAGGTGCTCGACCTCAGCGTCGCCCGTCCGCCCGGCCCGGCCGCACCCGGCATCGGCACCGACGGCTACCTCGCCCCCGAGCAGGCCCGCGGTGGGCGGCTCACCGCGGCCGCCGACGTGTGGGGCATCGGCATCACCCTCTACGAGGCCGCCACCGGCGACGTCCCGTACGACGGCCCGGACCCGGACGGCCCGGCACCACCGGTCTCCCGGCGCCGCCGCCTCCCGCGCCCGCTGGCCGCCGCCATCGACGCCTGCCTCCGCACCGACCCGGAAGCCCGCCCGAGCGTGCCCGAACTGGCCGATCGTCTCGATGAGTTGCTCCCCCAGGGGCGCCGCGCGGTGCCGCCGGACGAGCAGTGACCTCAGCGCGCCGCCCGCAGCCGGCGCAGCGTCCAGTCCGTGCCCAGCCGCTGCGTGTGCGCCGTGAATAGCTCCGCGGCCCGGCGGTACGACAGCCGCCCACGGCCCGTGTGCGGGCAGCGGTCCGCGGGTGTGGTGCCGGCAGGGGCCCTGCGGTCGGTGAGGAAGAGCGGCCCGGTGGCGCGACCGGCGACGAGGAGGGGGAGCAGGCGGGCGGTGCCGGCCTGCCACTGCACCGCCGGCCGCCCCGGGCGGGGGCGGGTGCGGCGTGCCGGGAGGTCGAGGTCGTCGGTGTTCAGGGCGAGGACGGTCTCGATCGCGGCGCCGGACTCGTGCAGCAGGTGCCACAGCGTCTGCTCGCGCAGCGGCGCCCGGAGCGCGAACAGGGCGCGCAGCTCGTCCGGGGTGAGCGGGCCGGCGGCGGGTGCGGGGGCCGGGTGGGCGCGCAGGCCGGTGGTCGGGTCCCGGGTGATCCAGCCCCGGGCGCGCCACCAGGCCACGGCCGCGCGCAGGGTGGACAGCTCGCGGTTGAGCGTGCGCGCGTCGGTGTCCGCGGCGCGGCGGGTGACGGCGGCGCCGAGGCGGGCGGCGGCGTCCGGGTGGTCGAGCAGGGCGAGGGGGAGGACGGGCGGCCGGGCGCGGCGCCGCCCCGGGCCGGTGGGGGCGGTGCGGCCGGCGAGCGCCCAGGCCCAGGTGTCCAGCCCGATCCGGTAGACCCGGCGGGAGCCCTCGGCGAGTCCGGAGACGGCGAGGTAGCGCTCGACGGCGACGGCGTACTCGACCGGGGGAAGCTCTGTCATCAGTGATCCTCTACCGCAGTAAACGAATGCCTCACGGACGCTTGAATCGTATCCGGTAGTCGCAGTAAACAGCAGGTGAAGCGGTATCCAGGTAGCCGTTTACTGCGGCACATTCGGCCATCGCAGAAATTGATGCGAAAAGACTCAAGTTTTTTCGCCGGAGCCCTTGAACGGCTGCTCCGCGCGGAGGCAGACTTGCCGCCCATGGCAGTGGAAACCGAACGGATCCCGGCCCGTCGACGGCGCCCTGGAGACCGTCTCGCCGTGCTGGGCGAGCGCGACTTCCGGTGGTTCTTCACGGGCTACGCGACGTCCCTCCTCGGCTCCGCGATGGCACCGGTGGCGGTGGCCTTCGCGGTGCTCGGCGGTGGAGCGGACGGCAGTGGCGGCCCCGGTGGCGGCGGCCCTGGCGCTGGCGGCACCGGCGGGGACGGCGCCGACCTGGGCTGGGTGATGGCCGCCCGGATCCTGCCGGTGGTGCTGGTCCTGCTCGCCGGCGGAGTGATCGCCGACCGGCTCGGCAGCCGCCGCGTGATGCTCGCCTCGGACGGGCTCCGCGGAGTCGTCCAGGCGCTGTTCGCCGTGCTGCTGGCGACCGGACGGGCGCCGCTGTGGGCGATGGTGGCGCTCGTCGCCGTGTGGGGGATCGGCGAGGGGCTGTTCATGCCGGGGCTGGGCGCGCTGGTGCCCGGCCTGGTGCGCCGCCAGGAGCTCGTCGGCGACGCCAACACGCTGCTGGGGATGGCCCGTTCGGTCGCGACGGTGGCCGGTCCCGCACTGGCCGGCGTGATCACGGCGGTCTGGGGGCCGGCGGTGGTGCTGGCGGCCGACGCGGCGACGTACGGGGTCGGCGCGTTCGCGCTGTACCGGCTGCGCCTGGCCGGTGCGGCGCCGGCCGGCGGGCGCGAGTCGCTCCTCGCGGACCTCCGCGCGGGCTGGTCGGAGTTCGGCTCCCGGCCGTGGCTGTGGATCACCACCGCGCACATGGGGCTCTTCAACCTGCTGGTGTGGGCGCCGTTCCTGATCCTCGGGCCGCTCACCGCGCAGCGCGAGCTCGGCGGTGCGCGCGCCTGGGGCGCGGTGATGGCCGTGTACGGCGTCGGTGCGGTGCTGGGCGGCCTGCTGATGCTGGGCCGTCGCCCGGCCCGGCCGCTGGCGGTGGCCACCGTGGCGACGCTGGGCTGGGCGCTGCCCTCGGCGGCACTGGCGGCCGGTGCGGCGCTGCCGTGGGTGGTGGCCGGGGCGCTGGTCGCGGGCGTCGGCTCGGCGGTCTGCGGCACGCTGTACGGCACGACGATGCAGCGCTGGGTGCCGCCGGAGGCGCTGGGCCGGGTGACGTCCTTCGGCGCGCTGGGCGCCTTCGCCCTGGGGCCGGTGGGCCTGGCGGCGGCGGGACCGCTGGCGGGGCGGCTCGGGACGGGGACCGTCCTGGCGCTCGGCGCCCTCTGGCAACTCGGCGCCGCCGTGGCGGTGCTGGCCGTACCCGCCGTGCGCCGCCGCCCCTGGGAGGGCGACGAGGAGGCCACCTGAACCCGCTCCGGGGCGCACCCCCGGGCGGACGCCCGGCCCCGGCGCGCCACCGCCCCGCCCGCCTGGTGGACCCGCCGGCGGGCGGGGCCGCCCTCCGCGCCCCGCCCCGGGCCGCCCTCCGCGCCCGCCCCGGGCCACTCTCCCCGTCCCCGGGCCACTCTCCCCGCCCCCGGGCGGTCCCGGTGAGCCGGTCGTACGGTGGAGGGTGCGGGGGTCGACGGAGTCGACGGAGGAGGCCGGCCATGCCCGGTTCGCTCACCATCAGCCACCACGAGGCCGCGGTGGCCCTCGACCACACGGACGCCGCGCGGCTCGCCACCGTGCTGGAGGAACTGGCCTATCTGCTGGAGATCCCGGGCCCGAACCGGATCAACGACGCGCAGCTCACCGTCCTGTGCGAGGGACGCGCGGCGAACCGCGCCGAGCTGTCGCACTGGTCCCGCGCGCTCGCGGCGCAGCTGAAGGGCCGGCTCTAGCCCGGCGCACCGGCGCCGCCGCCGGGCCCGCCGTACGATGGCGCGCGGGGCGGGCGGTGGTCGCACGCCTCCCGGGTGCCGGGGTGGCCGGCGGCCGGCCCGGTGGAGGGTGAGGGTGGGGGCCCGAGCGTGTCGCAGATGTCCTGGCTGACCGTGCCGACGCCGCTGCCGAGCGGCCCGATGCACATCGCCGTGACGCCGCTGGGCGTGGCGGCGGCGGGTTACGGCGGCCGCGACGGCGAGGCGCCGGCCTGCACCGACGACGCGAAGATCGCCGCCGTCACCGACCGGATCAGCGCCTACCTGGCGGGCCGCAGCCGGGAGTTGGGCCTGCCGATCGACTGGAGCCTGAGCAGCGGCCCGCACCGGGAGGTGCTGCGGACGCTGTGGCGCGAGGTGCCGTACGGGCGGACCATCACCTACGGCGAACTGGCCGCGCGCAGCGGGGTGTTCGAGAGCGTGACCGAGCCGGGCCTGGCGGCCCGCACGGTGGGGCAGATGATGGCCGCCAACCCCGTCGCGCTGCTCGTGCCGTGCCACCGGGTGGTGGCGGCGGACGGCATCGGGGGCTTCGGCGGCGGCCGGGTCGGGGTCGACGTGAAGCGCTGGCTGCTGACCCTGGAGGGCGTGCTGGAGCCGACTCTCGACTGGAACGGCCCACTCTGACGCGCTGGATGCGGGAGGATGGCACCCGGCATTCCGGCGAGTTCGATTAAGCAATCGAACAAATATCGAGCAAGTGATCTAGTCGTACTATTTGTTCGGTTATTCCGAACCACTCGAATGAGTGATTGCGGCGTGCCTCCGTTCGGGCCCACCATGAAGTTGCACCATGAATATGCAAGGCGTCACTTCATCGGGTTTGCGAAGGGCTCCCCTATGTCGACCGAAACGAATGCCGGTATTCCTGCGCCGGGTGCGCAGCCGGAGATCCGGCAGCAGCAGAGTCTGAGCACGGCGGGTGCGCGGAACCTCGCCACGACCACCAAGTCCGCGCCGCAGATGCAGGGCATCAGCCCGCGCTGGCTGCTCAGGATGCTGCCGTGGGTGCAGGTCTCCGGTGGTACCTACCGGGTGAACCGTCGCCTGCGCTACTCGATCGGCCGCGGCCGGGTGAGCTTCGTCAAGACGGGCGCCGAGGTGCGGATCGTCCCGCCGAGCCTCACCGAGGTGCCGGTGCTGCGCGGCTTCCAGGACGAGGCCCTCCTGGAGGAGCTGGCCGGGCGCTTCGTGCAACGCGAGTTCTCCGCGGGTGACGTGCTGATCTCCGCCGGTGCGGAGATCAGCGAGGTCTTCATCATCGCGCACGGCAAGCTGGAGCGGATCGGAACGGGCAAGTACGGCGAGGAAACGGTCATCGGCACCCTCGCCGACGGCGACCACCTCGGCGACGAGGCCCTGCAGGAGGACACCAACACCTGGCCGTACACGGTGAAGGCGGCCACCGCCGGCACCGTGATGGTGCTGCAGTGGCCCGCCTTCCAGGAGCTCCACGACCGCTCCGAGTCGCTGCAGCTGCAGATCATGGAGTACCTGAACGGCTTCCAGCAGGCGCAGAACAAGCACGGCGAGGCCGCGATCGACCTCTCCGCCGGCCACGAGGGCGAGTTCGAGCTGCCCGGCGCCTTCGTCGACTACGAGCTGAAGCCGCGCGAGTACGAGCTGAGCGTCGCCCAGACGATCCTCAAGGTGCACAGCCGGGTCGCCGACCTCTACAACCAGCCGATGAACCAGACCGAGCACCAGTTGCGGCTGACGATCGAGGCCCTGCGCGAGCGCCAGGAGCACGAGCTGATCAACAACCCGGAGTTCGGCCTCCTGCAGAACGCCGAGTACGACCAGCGGATCCAGACGCACTCCGGCCCGCCCACGCCGGACGACATGGACGACCTGCTCAGCCGCCGCCGCAGCACCAGGATGTTCCTCGCGCACCCGAAGGCGATCGCCGCCTTCGGCCGCGAGTGCAACAAGCGCGGCCTCTACCCGGGCACGGTCGAGGTCGAGGGCAAGCACGTCACCTCGTGGCGCGGGGTGCCGGTCTTCCCGTGCAACAAGATCCCGATCATCGGCGGCCACACCAGCTCGATCATCGCGATGCGGGTCGGCGAGGACAACCAGGGCGTCATCGGCCTGAACCAGACCGGAATTCCGGACGAGTACCAGCCGGGCCTTTCGGTGCGGTTCATGGGGATCGACGAGAAGGCCATCATCTCCTACCTGGTCAGCGCCTACTATTCGGCCGCCGTCCTGGTGCCGGACGCGATCGGCGTCCTGGAGAACGTGGACATCGCCCAGCGCTGAGGCGGGCGCCGCGGGCCGGCCGCGGAGGCGGCCCGCACGGCACGCCGACCGCACCCCGTCCCACCGCACCGAGCACCGTCCGGCCCGGGCCCGTGTCCCGGGCCGGGCCGGGCGGCGCCACGCGCGCCCTACCGCGCACCGGCCGGCCGCGTCGCCCCCAGGGCGGCGGCCGGCCTTCTCACGACAGGTCATCAGGGGGAGGAACCCATGACGAGCCCCACGCTGGAGCGGGACCACCGGGAGGGCCACGAGGCCGAGGACGTGCTCGTCCGGGCCCGCGGTCTGGTCGACCCGGTCCTGCGGGCCGCCGTCGACTCGCTGCCGGGCGCGATGCGCAAGGTCGCCGGCTACCACTTCGGCTGGTGGGAGGCGGACGGCTCGCCCTCCGCGTCGCCCTCCGGCAAGGCGATCCGCCCGGCCATGGTCCTCGCCGCCGCCCAGGCCCTCGGCGGCGACCCGGCCGCGGCCACCGCCGCCGCGGCGGCCGTCGAGCTGGTGCACAACTTCACCCTGCTCCACGACGACGTCATCGACCGCGACGAGACCCGCCGCCACCGCCCCACCGCCTGGCGGGTGTTCGGCACCACCGAGGCGATCCTGGCCGGCGACGCGATGCACTCGCTGGCGCTGCGGCTGCTGGCCGAGGACACCCACCCGGCCGCCCGGTCCGCCGTCCGCCGGCTCACCGACTGCGTGGTCGAGCTGTGCGAGGGCCAGCAGATCGACTGCGCCTTCGAGCAGCGGGACGACGTCTCGCTCGCCGAGTGCCTCGCGATGGCCGAGGCGAAGACGGGCGCCCTGCTGGGCGCGTCCTGCGCGATGGGCGCGGAGTACGGCGGCGCGTCCGAGCGGGCGGCGAAGGCGATGGACGGCTTCGGGCGGGAGATCGGTCTGGCGTTCCAGCTGATCGACGACCTGATCGGCATCTGGGGCGACCCGGCCGTCACCGGCAAGCCGGTCGGAGCGGACCTGGTGGCCCGGAAGAAGTCGCTGCCGGTGGTCGCGGCACTCGGCTCGGGCACGCCCGACGGCGCCCGGCTCGCCGAGCTGTACACGCTGGAACGGCAGCTCAGTGCCGAGGAGTTGGCGCTCTGCGCGGCGGCCGTCGAGGGCGCGGGCGGGCGCGGCTGGGCGCAGGGCGCGTCCTGCGAGCGGATGGCCGCCGCGATGGACCTGCTGGCCGTGGCCGTGCCCGAGCCGGCCCGGACGGACGAACTGCTCGCGCTGGCCGAGCTGGTGACGCGCCGCACCCACTGACCGCGCGGGGGAGTGGGGAGTAGGCCCCGCCGGCGGCCCCCACCGGCGTGGGGGCCCGTTTACCACCGTTTGCCGCCCCCGGTTTAAAAACCGCGGCGGGGCCCTACC
>NZ_JBHVPD010000063.1:0-22931 GCF_042887525.1 Kitasatospora sp. NPDC057936 | reverse complement strand
GGGCCCGTCGGTACTAAGTGGTGCCGCGGGCGGTGGTGGGGACGCCCCCCACCCACTCCCCGGGGGGGGGTGGGGTAAGTCGGCCCGGCCTACTTCCCACTCCTGCTTCGCTCCCGTTTTCCCTCGTTTTCCCTCCCGCTTTTCCTCTCCCGGGGCGTCCCCTTCCCTCCGCTTCCCTCCGCCCGCCGTTCCAGGTGCTGACCGGCGCCTCCCCGCCTAGCATCCCCTATGTAGTGATTTGTCCTGATCCTGCTGGGGAGAGCGACACCATGGTCAGCCCGGCCCTCGTCGATCCGACCACCGTCCGTGCGACGGCTGCCGAGGCGTGGCTGCGCGGGTACCCGGTCCTGCGGAACTACCGCACCTTGTACGCGCAGGCGCTGGACGACGCCGATCCGGCGTACGTCGGAGGCTTCGGCGTCTTCCGTCACCACCCGCCGCCGTCCGCCCTCGACCCGGCGACCCTCCGCACCGCGACCCCCCACACCGCGACTCTCCCCGCCTCGCCCCTCGGTGAGCGAGCCGTCGACCACGACCTCCCGTCCTCCTCCGCCTGGCTCGACCTGCGCGCCGAGCCCTGGGTCCTCTCCGTCCCCGCCGACGACCGCTACTACGTGCTGCCGGTCCACGAACTCGACGCCGTGTACGCCGGGTTCGTCGGCGCCCGCGCCACCGGCCCGGAGGCCGGCGACCACCTGGTGGCCGGCCCCGACTGGCAGGGCGAGCCGCCGCCCGGCGTCCGGAGCGTGATCCGCACCGCCACCCGTCTGGCCGGCATCGTCGCCCGCACGCACCTCGCCGGGCCGGAGCCGGCCGACGTCGCCGCGATGGAGGCCGTCCGGCAGCAGTACTGGCTGCGGCCGCTGCACGAGTACGAGGGCACCCCGGCGCCGCACCCCGCCCCGGACCCGGTCTGGCCGGTCTGGCGGGACGAGGTGACGGACACCGTCGAGTTCTTCGCCTTCCTCGACTTCCTGCTCGGCTTCTTCCCGCTCCCGTCGCCCCGCCACCCGGCCGCCGTCCCGCTCCCGCCCGCCGAGGCGGACCTGCGCGGCCGCCTCACCGACCTCGGGATCGACGGCCGCGGCGAGTTCGAGCCCGCCGCCCTCCCGCTGGACGTGCGCGCCGAGATGGCGCGCGGCATCGCCGACGCCCGGGCCCGGCTGGAGCGCGAGGCCGCCGCCCGCCCCGACGCGTGCGGCCTCGCCGGCACCCGCGAGCAGACCGGCGCCGACTACCTGCGCCAGGCCCTCGGCGCCCGGCTCGGCCCGTACGACCTCCCCGCCGAGGAGGTCTGGTGCGGCGCCTGGACGGCCGACAGCGAGGGCCACCGGCCGCCCAGCGCGAGCGACCGCGACTACACGATCCGGTTCGGCCCCGGCGCGCTGCCGCCGGCCCGCTTCTCCTGGTCCGCCGCCCTGTACGAGCTCCCGGACCGCCGGCCGGTCGACAACACCCTCGACCGCTACGCGATCGGCGACCGGACCCCGGGCCTGGTCCACGACCGGGACGGCGGTCTGACGCTCCACGTCCGGCACAAGCGCCCCGCCGACGCCGAGCACTCCGCCAACTGGCTCCCGGCGCCGGACGGCCCGTTCACCGTCGTCCTGCGGCTCCACGGCCCCGAGGCGCCCGCACTCGACGGTCGCTGGCGGCTCCCGCCGCTCACCCCGCGCTGACCGCCGCTCGCCCCCTGACCCCGACCTGTCACGACCACCCCCGACCGACCGCTCCCCAGGCCCGACCACCCCCGACCACCCCCGACCGACCGCTCCCCAGGCCCGACCACCCCCGACCACCCCCGACCGACCACGACAGGACACCCGATGACCCAGCCCGAGCTGGAGGCCCTGGCCGCCGACGCGTACGTCTACGGCTACCCGCTCGTCGCCGGCCTCACGATGGTCGAGCGCTTCACCAAGGGCGGGATGGGCACCCTGCCGGCGGCGACGTTCAACCGCTTCAGTCACGCCACCCGGCTGGCCGCCCCGGGGGACGACTTCGTCTCGGTCAACAACGACACCGTCTACTCGATCGCCCAGCTCGACCTCTCCGAGGGCCCCCAGGTGCTGCACGTCCCGGACACCGCCGGGGCCTACTACGTGCTGCAGTTCGTCGGCGCCTGGACCGACAACTTCGCCTACCTCGGCAGCCGCGCCACCGGCACCGGCGCGCAGACCTGGCTGGTCGTCCCGCCCGGCTGGCACGGCACCCCGCCCGACCCGGAGAAGGTGATCGAGGCGCCGACCACGGTCGCGACCGTCGTCGGCCGCTTCGCCTGCGCCGGCCCGGACGACCTCCCCCGGGTCAAGGCCCTGCAGAACGCGCTCACCCTCACCCCGCTGGAGCCCGGCGGCCTGGCCGCCGGCCTGCCCGAGCCCGACCAGGACGTCCCCGAGCGGCTCGCGTTCTTCGAACGGATGCGGATCTGGATGCGGGCCTTCCCGCCCTCCGGGCCCGACGTCGAGTACGAGCGGCGGCTGGCCCCGCTGGGCCTGCTGGACGAGGGCGTCTCCCCGTACCGGGCGGCGGCCTCGGACTGGACCCACACCCTGCTCAAGGGCCTGGCCGCCGGGCGCGAACGGGTCGAGGCGGCCACCCGCCCGCCCGAGGACCACCCGCTGGGGGAGTGGCGCTCGGCGCTGCACCTGTTCGACTACAACATCGACCACCTCGGCCCCGGCACCATCGACGACCCCGAGTGGCGCATCCCCGACCGCCGCGCCGGCTACCTCAGCCGGGCCGCCGCCGCCCGCGCCGGCCTGTGGGGCAACCACGCCTACGAGGCCTCGTACGCCATGACGTACGACGACTCCGACGGCCGCCCGCTCAGCGGCGCGAACCGCTACACGCTCCGCTTCGACCAGCCGCCGCCGGCCGAGGCGTTCTGGTCCGTCACGATGTACTCGCTGCCGGACTACTACCTCGTGGACAACCCGATCGAGCGCTACTCGATCGGCGACCGCACCCCCGGCCTGGTGCACGGCGCGGACGGCTCGCTCACCCTGACCCTCCAGCACGAGGAGCCCGAGGACCCGACGGAACTGGCGAACTGGCTGCCCACCCCGGCGGGCGAGTTCCGCCCGATCATCCGCTTCTACCGGCCGAAGCAGTCCGTCCTGGACGGCACGTACCAGGTGCCCCTGATCCACCGGCGCTGAACCGCTCTCGGCTCGGGCCGGGAGACGCCCCACCCACCGTCGCGTGCACCTGACGCCGCAGCCCGCCCTCCGGTGTGAGCCGAAAGGCGCTCCCTCACCGCGGCGAAGGCTGCGGCGGGGCCGATGCGCCGCTCCGCGGGTGCGGCGTCGACGTCGCGCTCGGGGACGCCGTGGCCGTCGGGCTCGGCGAGTGCGAGGGCGGGGGCGGGGACGGGGGCTGGGGTGTCGGCGTGCTCGTGGGCGGGGCCGTGGGGGTGGCGGTCGGTGCGGGCGTCGCGCTGGGCGAGGCCGTGGCGGTCGGGGTGGTGCCCGGGGCGGGCGTGGCCGTGGCCGTGGCCGTCGGTGCCGCGGTCGGCGTCGGCGAGGCGGACGGCGGGGCGGAGCCGCCGTGGTCCTGCGGGCCGCCCTCCAGGGTGACCACGGCCTCGGACGGCGGCAGTGCGATCCGGGCCGTCCAGTGCGTCGTGGGGGCGAGGCCGTCGTCCACCGTGACGATCACCGTGATGCGCTGGCCCGGTTCGAGCGTCCCGGAGTCGCGGCTCAGCCGGAGCCAGGCCGCGTCCACGACCGCGTGCCAACGGATCTCGCTGCCACCGGAGTTGGTGAGCGTGAGGACCGTCCGGTTGCCGTACTCGCCCGCCTCGACGGTGAGCAGCCCGACCGGTGCGGGCCGGTCGGCGCCGCCGCCCGCGGCCCAGCCGGAGCCGGCGGCCGGCCCGACCGCCGTCGCGGGGGTGGCGATCAGGGCGGGGCTGCCGAGCGGCGTCGCGCCCCGGCCCGGGACGGGGACGGCGGGACCTTGGAGCACGGGCCCGCGGAAGCCGGGGAAGAACGTTTCTGCACCCGTCGCCCCGGCCCCCGCGAGCTCCACCCCGGGCACCCCCGTCCCACCGACGGAACCCGCACCCGAGGTGGTGACCCCCACCCCGCCGGCCCCCGCCGGCCGCTGCTCCGCCTGCCGCCCGGCCTCGTCCACCCGCACCGACGACACGGCCGCCGTCGCCCCGGGCCCGCCACCACCCCGGTGGCCGGCCCACAGCGCGACCACCGGCGCCGCCAGCACGGCCGCGAGCACCCCGGTGGTCACCACCCGACGCCGGACGGCCAGTCCGCGGCCCGCGTCCGGCGCGCGGTGCCGCGGGAACCCGCTCTGGTCGAACCGCAGACCCGGTTCGACGGCCGCCTCCGCACTCGCACTGCGCCCGGCCCCGGACGCCTGCGGTAGGTACGCCACCATGCCGTCCGGCGCGGCGGGCGCCGTCAGCAACGGCAGCCCGGCCAGCCCAGCCGGACCCGCTGGACCCGTCGGCCCCGCACCGTCCGCCGCCTCGCCCGCCACCCGCTCCGCCGTCCCCCGGCAGGTCGGACAGTCGACGACGTGCTGCACGAGCTCCCGCCGCAGCGCCGGCCCGAGCACCCAGTCCCGCCAGCTCTCCGCCCCGGCCCCGCCGAGCCGGTCGAGCTCCGGGCAGCTGCCCACACCGAGCACCAGCAGCGCCGACCTGGTGCGGGCGACCTCCGCCTCCGCCGCGCCGAGCAGCGCCCGGGTCGCGTCGAACGGCAGCCCGAGCACCGCGGCCACCTCCAGCGGGGTCAGCCGGTGGCGGACCGACAGCTCCAGGGCCTCCCGCTGCTCGGGGCCGGTCCCGGCCGCCTCCGGCCAGGCGAGCGAGGCCAGCTCGCGCCGGCGCCGGGCCGCCTCGGCCTCCGTCAGCCCGGTGCCGGCCGTCCCCCCGGCGCCGTCCGCGAGCCGCCGCAGGCAGCAGTACCGGGCGAGCGAGAACAGCCAGGCCCGGACGAGCCCGGGTTCGGCCAGCCGTCCGCCGTGCCGCTGCGCCAGGTCGCGGACCTCGCGCAGGGTGTCGGCGGCGGTGTCGTGCTCGCACAGCACCGAGAGGCAGTAGGTGAACAGGCCGTCCACCTGCCGGTCGTACGCCGCGAGCACGGCCGTCGCCGGTCTTTCCGCGCGCGGCGGCCCATCAGTACGCGTTGTCACCCGTCCGACGGTAGGGACGACGGGCGGCCCGTCCGGCCGATTCCTGGCGTATGTACTTCTTTCGGGTAACAACATCGCCCACGTGTGTGGACGCCCGGCCCTGAACGGAAGCCGATCCGGACCCGGACCGGACCCGGACCGGACCCGCCCCCCGTACGGCCCCCGCACGGCCGTACCCGCCACTGTCGTACCCAGACGCTACGGTGGGCCCCATGGCTGCCCGTACCAAGACCACCGCCAAGCCGCGCCCGGCGTACCGCTGCACCGAGTGCGGCAACCAGCTGCCCAAGTGGGTCGGCCGCTGCCCGGAGTGCAACGCCTGGGGCACGGTGGAGGAGTACGGCGCGGTGCCGATCCGGACGACGGCGGCCGGCCCGGTCAGCGCGCCCGCCCGCCCGATCGCCCAGGTGGACGGCCAGGTCGCGACGGCCCGGTCGACGGGCGTTCCGGAGCTGGACCGGGTCCTCGGCGGCGGTCTCGTCCCCGGCGCCGTGGTGCTGCTGGCCGGCGAGCCCGGTGTCGGCAAGTCCACCCTGCTGCTGGACGTCGCCGCGAAGGCGGCCACCGCCCAGCACCGCACGCTGTACGTCACCGGCGAGGAGTCGGCCGGCCAGGTCCGGCTGCGTGCCGACCGGATCGACGCGCTCTCCGAACACCTCTACCTCGCCGCCGAGCAGGACCTCGGCGCGGTGCTCGGGCACATCGAGGCGGTCGGCCCCGGCCTGCTGATCCTCGACTCGGTGCAGACCATCGCCTCCGCCGAGCTGGACGGCGCCCCCGGCGGCCCGGCGCAGGTCCGCGAGGTGGCGGGCGCGCTGATCCGGGCGTCCAAGGAGCGCGGCATGGCCACGCTGCTGGTCGGTCACGTCACCAAGGACGGCCAGATCGCCGGCCCGCGCCTGCTGGAGCACCTGGTCGACGTCGTGCTGAGCTTCGAGGGGGACCGGCACGCCCGGCTGCGGCTCATCCGCGGGGTCAAGAACCGCTACGGCGCCACCGACGAGGTCGGCTGCTTCGAGCTGCACGACGAGGGCATCGTCGGCCTGGCCGATCCGTCCGGCCTCTTCCTGACCAGGCGTGACAAGCCCGTCCCCGGCACCTGCCTCACCGTCACGCTGGAGGGCAAGCGCCCGCTGGTGGCCGAGGTGCAGGCGCTGATGGTGGATTCGCAGATCCCGTCGCCGCGCCGGACGACCTCCGGCCTGGAGTCGCCGCGGATCGCGATGATCCTGGCGGTCGTCGAGCGGCACGGCGGCGTGAAGCTCGGCAAGCAGGACATCTACACCGCGACGGTCGGCGGCGTGAAGCTCAGCGAGCCCTCCGCGGACCTCGCGGTCGCGCTCGCGGTGGCCAGCTCCTCCACCGACACCCCGCTGCCGAGCAACCTGGTGGCGATCGGCGAGGTCGGCCTGGCGGGCGAGGTGCGGCGGGTGACGGGTGTGCAGCGCCGGCTCGCCGAGGCGCACCGGCTGGGCTTCACGCACGCCCTCGTCCCGCCGGACCCGGGCAAGGTGCCGCCGGGCATGAAGGTGGTCGAGGTGGCCGACATCGGCGAGGCGCTGCGCGCCATCCCGGGCCGCCGCCGGGCCGCCGCCAAGCCGCGTGGTGAGGCGCGTGGTGAGGCGCGTGGTGAGGCACCGTCGGCGCCGCCGGCCCCGCGCCAGGCCCGGGTCGCCGCCTACCCGGAGGAGCTGATGGACGGCTGGGAGCCGCTCGACTCCGACGAACTGCGCTGACCCAAGCCCTGTCCCCGCCACACGCAGTTAGACTTTCCCCTGTCTCATTGACGAGAAGGCGAGTACCGAGCGGTACTGAGCGACAGAGCAACAGACCGCAGGCCGGGCGCACGGCGCGAGGCGCGCGGCACGGGCGACCGGAGGAGTCACGTGGCAGCCAGCGACCGGGGGGCGGACAAGTCCTCCCGTGAGGAGGCCTTGCTGCGGGCCTCCCTCAGCGCGATCGCGCCCGGCACGGGGCTGCGCGACGGCCTGGAGCGGGTCCTGCGGGCCAACACCGGCGGTCTGATCGTGCTCGGCTTCGACAAGCACGTCGAGTCGATCTGCACCGGCGGCTTCGTCCTGGACGTCGAGTTCACCGCGACCCGGCTGCGCGAGCTGTGCAAGCTGGACGGCGCGGTGGTGCTGGACAAGGACATCACCAAGATCGTCCGGGCCGGCGTCCACCTGATGCCGGACTCCACGATCCCCACCGACGAGACCGGCACCCGTCACCGCACCGCCGAGCGGGTCAACCGGCAGACCGGCTACCCGGTGGTCGCGGTCTCGCACTCGATGCGGCTGATCGCGATGTACGTCAACGGCACCCGGCGGGTGCTGGAGGACTCGACCACCGTCCTCTCCCGCGCCAACCAGGCGCTCGCCACCCTGGAGCGCTACAAGCTCCGCCTGGACGAGGTGGCCGGCACGCTGTCCGCGCTGGAGATCGAGGACCTGGTGACGGTCCGGGACGTCACCGCCGTCGCCCAGCGCCTGGAGATGGTCCGGCTGATCGCCACCGAGATCGCCGGCTACGTGCTGGAGCTCGGCATCGACGGCCGCCTCCTGTCGCTCCAGCTGGACGAGCTGATCGCGGGCGTGGAGCCGGAGCGCGAGCTGGTCGCCCGGGACTACTTCCCGGAGCGGGCCGCCAAGAAGGGCCGGACGGTCACCGAGGTGCTGGCCGACCTGGAGGCGCTCACCCACGCCGAACTGCTCGACCTGCAGACGGTCGCCAAGGCGCTCGGCTACTCCGGCTCGCCGGAGTCGCTGGACGCCGCCGTCTCGCCGCGCGGCTACCGGCTGCTGGCGAAGATCCCGCGCCTGCCCAACACGGTGATAGAGCGCCTGGTCGAGCACTTCGGCGGGCTGCAGAAGCTGCTCGCGGCGAGCATCGACGACCTGCAGACGGTCGAGGGCGTCGGCGAGACCCGCGCCCGCTCGGTCCGCGAGGGCCTGTCCCGCCTTGCCGAATCGTCCATCCTGGAGCGCTACGTCTGACCCTCGGCCGGATCGCCGGATCGCCGGATCGCCGGATCGCCGGATCGCCGGATCGGCCGTCAGGCATCGATCGGCCGCACAACGATCGTCCCGCACAACACCGAAGCCCCCGACCGCGGTTCGCGGATCGGGGGCTTCGGCGTACGGGCGGGGTGACGTCCGGTCAGCCGTCCAGGCGGATCGAGATGCGCGCCGAGACCTTGTCCCCGGTGAGTCCGGTGACGTCGGCGTTCACCACGTAGGTGTCGTTCGCCGGGGGCGTCGGGTCGGGGGTGGCGCACTGCGGCTTGCTGCGGCTGCGGTCCCAGGTGAACGTCTCGATCTGGCTGCCGTTGGCCGGGAGCTGCACCCAGAGGCTGCCCCGGTCGGTCGGGCAGTCGCCGGAGGACCAGACCCGGTCGCCCTTGTTGGCGGCGGTCACGGTGACCACCGAGGTCGTCCGGCCCAGGTCCACGCGGCAGTTGGCGCCGGAGGAGTTCTTCACCGTCAGGGCGAACCGCGGCTTGTCCTTGGACTGGTACGAGTTCTGGGGGCTGGCCAGCTCCAGGGCCACCTGCGAGGTGGCGCAGATCGGCAGCGCCATCACGTCGGGCGTGTTCACCGCGGGGGCGCCGCCACCGGAGCCGCCCGCACCGCCGCCGGTGCCACCGGCCGCACCACCCGCCGCACCACCCGCCGCCGCGCCGCCGGCACCGCCGGTGGCAGGGGCCGGGCCGGCCGCGCCGCCGGTGCCCGTGCCGCCGGTGCTGAGGCTGACCTCGCCGCCGCCCCCGCCCGAGCCGGGGACGGTACCGCCCGTGCCGCCGCCGGAGCCGCCGGTGCTGCCGCCGCCGGGGCGCGCCGCGGGGCCGCTCGGCGAGGCGCCGGGCGTGATGGCCTGAGCGGGTGTCTGGGACTGGGTCGGCGCGGCTTGCGCGGCCTTGCTCTGTGATCCGTCGTCACCGCCGCCGCCCTGATCGGACATCAGCCAGGCGATGAGGGCGATGACCGCGGCCACGGCGGCGAGCACGACGACACGCCGTCGCCAGTAGATCGAGGCCGGCAACGGTCCCACGGGTTGACGCAGAGAGGGCACACCCGAACTCTACGAGACAGTGTGTGGCGATTGACTCACCAACACCGCACAGTCGCCCCTTCCTTCACATGATCCGCCATTTGAGCCGTTCGAGGGAGGTCTTCCGGCGTGTCCGCCCGGAAATTCCACAGGATCCGGAATTACCTACTCCACTTCGGCCGGGTCCATGGGCGTGGGAGGATCGAAGGGCCATGACTTCCAACACCGCCACCGCCACCACCGCGTCTCCTTCCCCCGCAGGACCCGCCCTTCGGCTGCCCCTCCCGCTGCCGGCGCTGCACGCGACCGTCCTCGACTGGTACGAGGCCAGCAAGCGCGACCTCCCCTGGCGCACGCCCGACGCGTCGCCCTGGGCGGTCATGGTGAGCGAGTTCATGCTCCAGCAGACCCCGGTGAAGCGGGTCCTGCCCGCCTGGGAGGCGTGGCTGGAGCGCTGGCCCACCCCCGCCGACCTCGCGGCCGACGCCCCCGGCGAGGCGGTCCGGATGTGGGGCCGGCTCGGCTACCCGCGGCGCGCGCTGCGGCTGCACGCGGCGGCGGTGGCGATCACCGAGGAGCACGGCGGCGAGGTGCCGGACGACCACGCCACGCTGCTGTCGCTGCCCGGGGTGGGGGAGTACACGGCCGCGGCCGTCGCGTCCTTCGCCTTCCGCCAGCGCCACGTCGTGCTGGACACCAACGTCCGCCGGGTGTTCGCCCGCGCGGTGACGGGCGTCGAGTACCCGGCCCAGGCCACCACGGCGGCCGAGCGCCGGACGGCGACCGCGCTGCTGCCCGACGACGCCGGGACGGCCGCCACCTGGGCGGTCGGCGTGATGGAGCTGGGCGCGCTCGTCTGCACCGCCCGCGGCCCCGAGTGCGGCGACTGCCCGCTGTTCACCCACTGCGCCTGGCAACGGGCCGGCCGCCCGCCGTACGAGGGCCCGGCCCGGCGCGGCCAGTCCTACGAGGGGACGGACCGGCAGGTGCGCGGCAAGCTGCTCGCCGTCCTTCGCGAGGCGCACGGCTCGGTCGAGCAGGCCCGGCTGGACGCGGTCTGGCCGGACGCCGTGCAGCGGGCCCGGGCCCTGGACGGCCTCGTGGCGGACGGCCTGGTCGAGCCCGTCGAGCAGGGCGTCTACCGCCTCCCGCAGTAACTCTGCCCCGATGCCGGTAGACCTGCCCCGACACACGACGACGCCCCCGGAGAACCCTCCGGGGGCGTCGCGTCGATCAGCCGCGCACGGCAGGGGCCGTCAGACGGCCGCGGCCTCCAGCGAGGCCTCGGCCGCCTTCTCGTCCTTGCCGGCGCCGCGCAGCGGCACCTCGCGCATGAAGACCGAGGCGGCGATCGCGATCACGGCCACCGCCGCACCCCACAGGAAGACGGTGTGCATGCCGTTGGCCACCGCGTGGTGGTAGGCGTCCTGGACCGGGGCGGGCAGCTGCTTCAGCGCCGCCGGGCTCATCTGGCTCGGGTCGGCCTTCGACGCGCCGGCCGAGGCGTGCTCGCCCAGCCGCTCCTTCATCGTGTCGGCGACCCGGTTGTTGAACAGGGCGCCGAACAGCGCGACACCGAAGGAACCGCCGATGGTGCGGAACAGGGTGGCGGTGGAGCTGGCCACGCCCATGTCCTTGAGCTCGACGCTGTTCTGCGCGACCAGCATGGTGATCTGCATCAGGAAGCCCATGCCGGCGCCCAGCACGACCATCCAGCAGGCGGACGTGAAGCTGCTGGTCTCGGTGCCCATGGTGGAGAGCAGGACCATGCCGCCGGTCATCACGATGGTGCCGATGACCGGGAAGATCCGGTACTTGCCGGTCTTGGTGACGACCTGGCCGACCACGAGCGAGACGACCAGCATGCCGAACATCATCGGCATCAGCAGCAGGCCGGAGTTGGTCGCCGAGGCGCCCTGCACGATCTGCTGGTACAGCGGCAGGAAGACGGTCGCGCCGAACATCACGAAGCCGACGATGAAGCCGATGATCGAGACCAGGGTGAAGTTCAGGTTCTTGAACAGGCTGAGCGGGAGCATGGGCTCCTCGACCCGCTGCTCCACGTAGCAGAAGGCGATCAGCGAGGCGGCGGCCAGCGCGGCCAGGCCGAGGATCTGCTTCGAGCCCCACGCGTACTGCTGGCCGCCCCAGGTGGTGATCAGCACGAGCGAGGTGATGCCGGTGGTGAGCAGGATCGCGCCCAGGTAGTCGATCCGGGCGTTGTTGCGGACCTTGGGCAGCTTCAGGGTGACGACGACCACGGCGAGCGCGATCACGCCGAGCGGCAGGTTGATGTAGAAGGTCCAGTGCCAGCTCAGGTGGTCGGTGATGAAACCGCCGACGAGCGGGCCGCCGATGGTGGCGAGCGCCATCACCGCGGCGAACATGCCCTGGTACTTGCCGCGGTCGCGCGGCGGCACGAGCGCGCCCATGATCGACATGACGCCGACCATCAGACCGCCGGCGCCCAGGCCCTGCAGGGCGCGGAAGCCGATCAGCTCGTTCATGTTCTGCGACAGGCCGGACAGTGCCGAGCCCACCAGGAAGATGACGATCGAGGTGAGGAAGGTGCCCTTGCGGCCGTAGAGGTCGCCGAGCTTGCCCCAGATCGGGGTCGAGGCGGCCGTGGCCAGGGTGTACGAGGTGACCACCCAGGACAGGTGCTCGGCGCCGCCGAGGTCACCGACGATCGTGGGCATCGCGGTGCCCACGATCAGGTTGTCGAGCATGGCCAGGAGCATCGTGACGACCAGGCCGACCATCACGAGGCGGATCTCGCGGGGTGACCGCGGCTGTTCCTCCTCGGCCTGCTTGTCCTCCGGCACCGGGTCGGCGGTCTTGGACTGTGACATGGGGTGGTGTCTCCCGGGACTGGGTGTGGACGATCGTCGGGCCTGGAGCGGCTACTTACTTGTCGCCCGGCTAGTTTATGGACCGTCGGCACGGTAAGTTGTCCACTAGCCGGTCGTCAAGCCAGTTTCCATCCCGGCCGCCTGGGCAGGGAGAATGTGTCCCGGGGGGCGGGCACCGCCGGCGTCCGCAGCAGTCACCGACGCAGTCATGAGGCAGGCCATGGGTACGACGCACAGCCCGCGCAGCGACACCCGGGCCCGCATCATCGCGGTCTCTCTGGAGCTCTTCGCCGAGCAGGGCTACGAGCAGACCTCGCTGCGCGAGATCGCCGACCGCCTGGGCGTCACCAAGGCCGCGCTCTACTACCACTTCAAGACCAAGGACGACATCGTCCACGGGATCGTCGAGTCCATGGCCGCGCCGATCGACGAGACCATCGAGTGGGGCCGGCAGCAGCCCTGGACGCCGGAGCTGCGCGACGAGCTGATCCGCCGCTTCGCCGCCGGGATGTCCGAGCGCGCGCCGCTGCTGCGCTTCTTCCACGAGAACCAGCCCGCCCTGCGCGAGTCGCCGGCCGGCCTGGAGTTCAAGGAGCGCATGATCGCGATGGTCCGCCTCGTGCACGGGCCGGACGCGAGCTTCCAGGACCGGCTGCGCGCCGCGATGTCGCTCTTCACCATCAACTCGGCGATGTTCCTGCTCAAGCAGGACGAGACCGGCACCGACCACGTCGACCACCTGTGGCACGAGTCGCCGCAGGCCACCGTGGAGGAGGCGATGGCCGCCGCCCGCGAGGTCGCGCTGGAGATCGGCGCCCTGATCGACCGCCCGGTGCCCGCCCCCGCCCAGGCCTGATCACACCCGGGCCCGATCGCACCCGGGCCCGGTCACGACGGAGGGGCGGCCCGCCGCGCGAGCCGCCCCGTCCCCCTCGGGACCTCCGGACCTCAGAAGTCCGTGACGCCGTGCGAGGCCAGGTACGCGACCGGGTTGATCACCGCGCCGTAGCGGTTGCTGGTGCGGATCTCGAAGTGCAGGTGCGGCCCGGTCGAGTTGCCGGTGCTCCCGGAGCGCCCGATCTCCTCGGCCGCCGAGACCTGCTGGCCGGGCGACACCTCCACCGAGGACAGGTGCGCGTACTGCGCGAAGCGCCCGTCCGCCAGCCGCAGCACGACCTCCTTGCCGTACGAGCCGTCCCAGCCGGCCGACACCACGGTCGCGTTCCCGACCGCCAGCAGCGGCGTGCCCGGGTCGATCGCGAAGTCCACCCCGGTGTGGTAGCCCGCCGCGTACTCGGAGTTGGGCACCCCGTACGGATTGCTGGTCGGCGCGCCCGGGACGGGAGCGGACCAGTCGGGCGCCGCGGCGGGCGCGGGCACGGCCTCCCCGCCTTCGGGGGCCGACGCCGCCGGCGCCGCCGGGGCCGGCTCGACCGGCAGCAGGTTGGGGGCCATCGCCACGTCCGCCTGCGCCGATTCGCTGTCGTCCGGGAGCCGGTACGGGCTCGGTCCGGCCACCTGCACCATGCCGGGGACGGGCACCGTGGCCTGCGGCGCGGTGAAGGCCGAGCTGCCGGGGGTGGTCGGGAGGACCGTCTGCGCGGAGGCGCTGCCGGGCGCGGCGACGAGCAGCGCGGCGGCCAGCAGCACCGCGGTGCCCCCGGCGGCGACGACGGCCCGCTCGCGGTCGGCCCACACCCGGGCGCCGGGCAGCGGGTGCCGGGCCTCGGCGAGCGCGAGCACCGGCGCGGCGTGGGCGCCGACGGTGCGGACGGCGTGGCCGAGTCGGGGCTGCCAGGCCGCCGCCTGGGCCGCCGTGCGGGCGGCGAGCCGGCGCAGGGCCGGCCCCACGGGCGGGACAGAGGACATGGCGGGCCCAATCACGGTCGTAGAAGGGCAGCACGAAGGGCCCGGTCGGGCGCGGCGTGTGCTGAGCGGGGGACCACTCAGCTTTAACCGTCACCGAGCGGACTCCCAAACGCGGTGACGTACTACGGCGTGTAGTCGGTGTCGCGCCGGAGATTCAAGCCGACGGAGCAACGATCATGAAATCCGATGGTCGGCCCACGGTCCGCGTCGTCCGCCGCGCCCGTCGACGCCGTCTACTACCGCCGGTCGTACCGCCTCCGAGTCCTGTGACCAGCACCACGCGGCCGTGAGGTTTGCCGCCGGCCGCGCCCGCCGCTCGCGTCCGCACCGCTGACCGGGAGCCTCCGCTGGGGGACGATCGACGCATGTATGCCAACAGCAGCGACGACCTCGACGGCCCCCGCCGCCCGAGCCTCCAGGACCGCCGCTTCGCCGCCCAGCGCGGCTGCGAGCGGCTGCTCTCCGGCCACCGGCCGAAGAGCCTGCGCGAACACCTCGCCGCCCTGGCCGGGGAGGCGGACGGCGTCCACGACCTCGACGGGCGTCCGGACCAGTACGGCGACGGCGTGGTCCGCGCGCTGGAGCGCCGGGTCGCGGACCTGCTCGGCACCGAGGACGCGGCCTTCTTCCCGACCGGCACGATGGCCCAGCAGGTCGCGCTGCGGATCCACGCCGAGGCGGCCGGGCTGCCCACCGTGGCCACCCACCCGCTCGGCCACACCGACCAGCACGAGCGCCACGCGCTCGGCGTGCTGACCGGCCTGCGGAGCGTCTGGCCGACCCTCGCCCCGCGCCTGCCCACCGTCGAGGAGGTGCGCTGCTTCGACGAGCCGTACGCCGCGATGATCCTGGAACTGCCGCTGCGCGAGGCCGGCTTCGTGCTGCCCGACTGGGCGGAGCTGGTGGCCGTCGCCGAGGTCGTGCGGGCGGAGCAGGGAGCGGCGCTGCACCTGGACGGCGCGCGGCTCTGGGAGTCGGTGTTCCACCTCGGCCGCTCGCTGCCGGAGGTCGCCGCGCTGGCCGACTCGGTGTACGTCTCCTTCTACAAGACCCTCGGCGGGATCAGCGGCGCCGCACTGGCCGGTCCGGAGCGCTTCGTGCGGACGGCGAAGGCCTGGCGGCACCGGTACGGCGGCCAGCTGTTCCAGCAGTGGCCGCCCGCGCTGGCCGCGCTCGCCGGGCTGGAGCGCGAACTCCCGCGCCTGGAGGGGTACGTGGCCCACGCCCGGACGGTCGCCGGCGCGCTGGCCGAGGCCGTCGCCGCGGTGCCCGGCGCCCGGGTGCACCCGGCGCCGCCGCACACCCACCAGTTCCAGCTCTGGCTGCCGTACCCGGCCGCGGAGTTGGAGGAGGCGGGCCTGGGGCTGGCCGAGGACGCCAAGGTGGGCCTGTTCGGCAGCTGGCGCGAGCCCGGCCCGCCGGGGCTGGCGATGACCGAGGTCACGGTGGCCGCCGAGGCGCTGGACTGGACGGCCGCCGGGATCGCGGAGGCGGTCGCGGCCTTCCTCGACCGCCTGCCCGAGCGCAAGGCCTGAAAAGCGTCCGACCCGCCCCCGCGCAGTGCGGGGACGGGTCGGACCGACGGATCAACTACGTCCGCTCACCGATCAGTTGTCGACCGGACGGACCCGGATCCAGGTCTCCAGGTAGTTCGAGGACTCGTTCTCGACCTCGATGCTGGTGCCCGTCTTCGGGACGTCCACACCGCTGTACTGGTCGTCCTTGGACCACCAGGACTTCAGGTCGTTGAACTCGTCGACGCCCTTGGACTTCGGGACGACCGTCTCGACGCCGGCCTTGTGCAGGGTCAGCGCCGGGACGCGGCGCGAACCGAAGGTCGAGTCGAAGCCCTGCATGCGCGGACGCATCAGGGTGCCGTCCGCCCACTTCAGCGGGGCCGGGTGCGAGTCGACCGGCAGCACGAGGCCGTGGCCCGGGTGGGCGCTGACGTTGTTGTCGGTCTGGGACTGGTCCCAGTACCAGATCAGCAGGCCGGGCTGGTACGCGTAGTGCTCGACCCAGCTCGGCTTGTCGGCGAAGCCGAAGTTGTACGGGCCGGTCTTCAGCGTCTGGTCGAACGAGACGTACTGCTTGTTCTCGGCGATGTAGTACTGCCCGTATTCCTTGGTGAACGAGCCGCCGAAGCGGGTGAAGCCGGCGGCGGTCCAGCCGTTGTCGCCCTTCTCCACGTCGTCGCTGAACACCGTGGCGCCGTCGGCGACCACCGAGATGTCGTCCACCGCGAAGCCCCGGTAGTGCAGGCCGCCGTCGGTGGTGTTGTGGTAGCGGAACTGGATCTTCTTCCCGGCGTAGGCGTCCAGGTTGAAGGACAGGTCGCCCCAGGTGGCGGCGAGGCCGCTGACGGCCGGACGGCCGTTCTCCTTGGGGAGCGCGGCGCCGTTCCAGGTGCCGTCCACGACGGTCCAGGTCTTGCCGCCGTCGACGGAGACCTCGCCGAAGGCGTAGTCGAAGTCCTGCTCCAGCTCGTACCAGGCCTTGGCGTTGATGCTGGCCTTGGTCTTGCCGGTCAGGTCGATGTCACGGGTGAGCGTGACGTTCAGGTTGTCGGCGCTGCCGCTCCACCACTCGGACTGGCCGCCGAACGGCTTGTTGATCTCCGTGGTGATCGACTTCTTCGGCAGGTCGACGATGAGTGCCTGCGGCAGGTTGGTGTTGTACTCCACCGGGCCGATGTGGTGCGTCGACTCGGTGCCCGCCTTGGCGCGGTCGGCCTTCAGCCAGCCGAGCTGGTACTTGCTCCAGGCGTCGAGGTCGTTCGGCATGTCGCCGATGCTGTCCTTGCCCTCGCCGAGCCAGGAGCCGGAGGACATCAGGGACCAGAAGCCGACCGAGTTGTCGATGCCCTTGCCCGCGGTGTCGTAGAGGTCCGGCAGACCGAGGTCGTGGCCGTACTCGTGGGCGAAGACGCCGAGGCCGCCGTTCTCCGGCTGCATCGTGTAGTCGCCGATCCAGAAGCCGGTGTCGCCGACCTGGACGCCGCCGAGCTTGTTGCCGTCGGGGCCGGCCTGGCCCGTCAGGTTGCCGTAGACGTAGGAGCGGTGGGCCCACAGGGCCTTGCTGCCCTGCTTGCCGCCGCCGGCCGACTTGTCCTCACCGGCGTGCACGATCTGGAAGTGGTCGATGTACCCGTCGGGCTGGTTGAAGTTCCCGTCGTGGTGCGAGCCGTAGCGGTCCCACTGGTCGTAGGAGGCCAGGGTCGCCTTGATCTGCTCCTGGGTCTGACCCTTTGCCACCTGGTCCTTGTACCAGATGTCGACGGCGTCCCGGATCAGGTCCTGGGCGCTGGCGCAGACGTTGGAGCCGCAGTAGTCCGAGCCGTAGCGGGCCTCGTTCCACGGCACCCGGACCCAGTCCGAGACCACGCCGTCGACCGAGTAGCGGCCCGAGGACTGCTTCTCGTAGAAGGTCTTCAGCGAGGCCTTGTCCTTGGCGAAGTACAGGTCCTGGTAGTGCTGCTGGTTGTAGTCGGCCTGCCAGGCGGTCGAGTTGTTGGTGGCGCGGTCCGGCGCGGCTATCTCGTTGTGCTTGGGACCGGCCTCGCCACCGTACTTGACCTTGCCGTCGGCGGTCTTGGTGGTGTTGTCGACCTGGTCGCCGAAGTCGACGAGGATCGTGAAGATCTTGTCCGTGCGCTCACGGGCGAGCTCGACGTACTTGTCCTTGCCGAGCTTCACGCTGGTGCTGCCGTTGTGCTGCTCGACCTGCGCGGTGCCGTCGAGCAGCTGCTCGGTGGCGGCCTTGCGCTCGGCGTCGACCTTCTCGGTCAGCGGGCCCGGAATGTTGTGCTCGGTGTTGACGGACTGGACGGCGTCGGCCGGGTCCTTCGGCGTGGCAGCCGAACCGGCCGCGACGGCGCTGCTCGGGAACAGACCCGCGCCGAGCGTGACGATGACCGCCGCAGCCGTGGTGGCCGCAGCGGTTCTCCTGGTGGTCTTCAACGTTGTGACGTCCTCCCCGGCCGAGCCGACTCTTGGCCAAGGCTCGGTAAACCAATATGAAAGACAGGTGGACGTACTTTGACCGAAGTGGGGACGGAAAAGATAGACCTTGACCCTGACATGGCGACAGCGCTATGCTCGCCGACTTTCCGTCAGCTGATGGGTCGTGGGAAAACCCCAGGTCAGAGCGGTGCGAGGGGCATGCGAAACGGGCTGAGCCCCCGGCGCGAACGCCGGGGGCTCAGCCCGCTTGCTGTTGTCTGTTAAATGTTGCTACTTCGTCAGGTCCGGACCCGAGGAAGCAACGGCGGCCGGGGTGTCCGCGACGGCGGACTTCTCCTCGCCCCGGAAGGTGAACTTGGCTTCCTTGCCCTCGCCCTCGACGTCGACGACGACGATGTGGCCGGCCCGCAGCTCGCCGAAGAGGATCTTCTCGGAGAGGTGGTCCTCGATCTCGCGCTGGATCGTGCGGCGCAGCGGACGGGCACCCAGGATCGGGTCGTAGCCGCGCTTGGCCAGCAGCTTCTTGGCCTCGACGCTGAGCTCCAGGCCCATGTCCTTGTCCTTGAGCCGCTCGTCCACCTTGGCGATCATGAGGTCGACGATCTGGATGATGTCGTCCTCGGACAGCTGGTGGAACACCACGATGTCGTCGACGCGGTTCAGGAACTCGGGGCGGAAGTGCTGCTTGAGCTCCTCGCCGACCTTCGCCTTCATCCGCTCGTACCCGGTCTGGGTGTCACCCGTGGCCGCGAAGCCGAGGTTGAAGCCCTTGGAGATGTCCCGGGTGCCGAGGTTGGTCGTCATGATGATGACGGTGTTCTTGAAGTCGACCACGCGGCCCTGGGAGTCGGTCAGGCGACCGTCCTCCAGGATCTGCAGCAGCGAGTTGAAGATGTCCGGGTGGGCCTTCTCGACCTCGTCGAAGAGGACGACCGAGAACGGCTTGCGGCGGACCTTCTCGGTCAGCTGGCCGCCCTCCTCGTAGCCCACGTACCCGGGCGGGGAGCCGAAGAGCCGGGAGACGGTGTGCTTCTCCGAGAACTCGGACATGTCGAGCGCGATCAGCGCGTCCTCGTCGCCGAAGAGGAACTCCGCCAGCGTCTTGGACAGCTCGGTCTTACCGACGCCGGACGGGCCGGCGAAGATGAACGAGCCGCCGGGGCGCTTCGGGTCCTTGAGGCCCGCACGGGTGCGCCGGATGGCCTGGGAGAGCGCCTTGATGGCGTCCTTCTGGCCGATGACGCGCTTGTGCAGCTCGTCCTCCATGCGCAGGAGGCGCGAGGTCTCCTCCTCGGTCAGCTTGAAGACCGGGATGCCGGTGGCGGTGGCCAGGACCTCGGCGATGAGCTCCTCGTTGACCTCCGCGACGACGTCCATGTCGCCGGCCTTCCACTCCTTCTCGCGCTTGGCCTTGGCCTGCAGGAGCTGCTTCTCGTCGTCGCGCAGGGACGCGGCCTTCTCGAAGTCCTGCGCGTCGATCGCGCTCTCCTTCTCGCGGCGCACGTCGGCGATCTTCTCGTCGAACTCGCGCAGGTCCGGCGGCGCGGTCATCCGGCGGATGCGCATCCTGGAGCCGGCCTCGTCGATCAGGTCGATCGCCTTGTCCGGCAGGAAGCGGTCCGAGATGTACCGGTCGGCCAGGGTGGCGGCGGCGACCAGGGCGGCGTCCGTGATGGAGACCCGGTGGTGGGCCTCGTAGCGGTCGCGCAGGCCCTTGAGGATCTCGATGGTGTGCGGCAGCGACGGCTCGGCGACCTGGATCGGCTGGAAGCGGCGCTCCAGCGCGGCGTCCTTCTCCAGGTGCTTGCGGTACTCGTCCAGGGTGGTGGCACCGATGGTCTGCAGCTCGCCGCGGGCCAGCATCGGCTTGAGGATGCTGGCGGCGTCGATGGCGCCCTCGGCGGCGCCCGCGCCGACCAGGGTGTGCAGCTCGTCGATGAACAGGATGATGTCGCCGCGGGTGCGGATCTCCTTGAGGACCTTCTTCAGGCGCTCCTCGAAGTCACCGCGGTAGCGCGAGCCGGCCACCAGGGCGCCCAGGTCCAGCGTGTAGAGCTGCTTGTCCTTGAGCGTCTCCGGGACCTCGCCCTTGACGATCGCCTGGGCCAGGCCCTCGACCACGGCGGTCTTGCCGACGCCGGGCTCACCGATCAGGACCGGGTTGTTCTTGGTGCGGCGGGACAGCACCTGCATGACCCGCTCGATCTCCTTCTCGCGCCCGATGACCGGGTCGAGCTTGGCCTCGCGGGCGGCCTGGGTGAGGTTGCGGCCGAACTGGTCCAGGACCAGCGAGGTCGACGGGGTGCCCTCGGCGGGCCCGCCGGCCGTGGCCGACTCCTTGCCGCCGCCGGTCTGGTAGCCGGACAGCAGCTGGATGACCTGCTGGCGCACCCGGTTCAGGTCGGCACCCAGCTTGACCAGGACCTGGGCGGCGACGCCCTCGCCCTCGCGGATCAGGCCGAGCAGGATGTGCTCGGTGCCGATGTAGTTGTGGCCGAGCTGCAGGGCCTCCCGGAGCGACAGCTCCAGGACCTTCTTCGCCCGGGGGGTGAAGGGGATGTGGCCGGACGGGGCCTGCTGGCCCTGGCCGATGATCTCCTCGACCTGCTGGCGTACGGCCTCAAGAGAAATCCCGAGGCTCTCCAGGGCCTTAGCGGCGACGCCCTCGCCCTCGTGGATCAGACCCAGGAGGATGTGCTCGGTGCCGATGTAGTTGTGGTTGAGCATCCGGGCTTCTTCCTGAGCCAGGACGACAACCCGCCGCGCGCGGTCGGTGAACCTCTCGAACATCGTTTATCGCTCCTCAGAGCGGTCGGGCAGTTCGGGGACTGTCCCCGCCCTGTCCTTCCGCATGCTAGTCCCGCTCAGCGGCGCGGCCCACGGATTCACTCCCCGGTAGTGGGAGCGAGATGCTGCGCGACCAGCCGACACCAATCCCAACCTGATGCTGGGAATCGGTGTTCCCGCAGGCGGGCCGGATGCACCGGATACCGCTACGCCATCGGCGAACAAGGACCGCCGGGGTGCAGCCGGATCCGTCTCCGGCCGGTCACGCATACTGCCCCTGGACGGGTCGAAGAACCCGTCCACCTGCATTCATACCCGGTATCGGGGCGGTTCTCGCGCAGTTTCCGCGGTGGCGGTGTTCGCCTGGCGAGAAGTCGGGCCGGGACGGGGCCGCGGTGACGGTGGCTCAGCGGGGGCCACCGTGGCCGGTACGCCATCCCGGTGGTGTCCGCGTTACCGCTTCGCCCCTACAGCGTTGCACAGCTCGTGATTGTTCCGCCGCCCGAGCCCGGCCCGCGGCCGTCCCGTCCGGCCCCCGGCGGCGGTGCGGCCGGTCCGGCGCGTGCCGCGGGGCGCGGAGGAGGCTCCTCCGCGCCCCGCGCGTGTGCCGTCGACGCCGTCCGCGGCCGCCGGGGCCCCGCACCCGCTCCGGTGGTCCGGGGCCGGGGTCAGGCCACGTTCGCCTTGTCGTAGGCGTCGCGGACCACGCTCGGAACGCGGCCGCGGTCGTTGACCTCCAGGCCCTGCTCCTTGGCCCACGCGCGGATCTTGGCGGTGTCCGGAGCGCTGCCGGACGGGCGGGCGGCGGTGCCGCGGCCCGGCCGGCGCGGACCGGCGAGCCGGCCGCTCTGCTTGCGGCCCTTCTCGACGTACGGCGCCAGCAGACCGCGCAGCTTGTCCGCGTTCGCGCTCTTCAGATCGATCTCGTAGGCAACGCCGTCGAGCGCGAACGTCACCGTCTCGTCCGCCGAACCGCCGTCGAGATCGTCTTCAAGAATGACCTGCACCCTCTGTGCCACGGGCTTCCCTTTCCGCTAAACGACCCATTGCCTAAGGAAAGGAAAGCGCCTTTCACCGGAAAACACAAACCCCTGACCGGCGCGGAGCCGCTCAGAGGTGCAGCAGCATGCGCGAGTTGCCCAGTGTGTTGGGCTTCACCCGCTCCAGGTCGAGGAACTCCGCGACACCTTCATCGTACGAGCGGAGAAGTTCTTCATAGACATCCGTAGCGATCGCCGCCGGGTCTGTCGTACCATCATCGGTTTCCTGGAGCTCGCCGATCTCGACGAAACCGTGTTTCGCGAAGAAGGGCACCTCGAACGTCAAGCAGAAAATCCGACGGACGCCGAGCCAGCGGGCCGTCTGCAGCAGCTTCTCCAGCAGCAGGTGTCCGACCCCGAACCCCCGGCAGGCCGGATCCACCGCGAGCGTGCGGACCTCGGCGAGATCCTCCCACATCACGTGCAGCGCGCCGCAGGCCACCACGGTGGCATCGTCGTCGCGTTCCGCGACCCAGAACTCCTGCACGGATTCGAACAGGGTGACGGTGGGCTTGTCGAGCAGAATGCCGTCCCGCGAGTAGGCGTCGATGAGCCTGCGTACTGCCCGCACGTCCGTGGTCCGTGCGCGGCGGATGGTGACCTCCATGGCGGGACGTTATCGCGCCGCCCCGGGTGGGGTCCCCCCGGTATCCGCCCCGTCGTCCGGGGATTCCGGCCCGGCCGGATCGGGCGGGAACAGTGCGGCCACCCGCAAGGCGTCCCGCAGCGCCTCCCGTTGCTCGGGCGACATGAGGCCGAAGAAGTGCACCAGGGCCGCCGCGGGATTGTCACTCGTGGCCCACGCGTCGTTCATGAGTGCCGCGGTGTACGCCTCGCGGGACGAGACCGGTTCATATCGATAGGCCCGGCCGGCGCGCTCGCGGCGCAGCCAGCCCTTTCTGTGCAGCTTGTCCAGGACCGTCATCACCGTGGTGTAGGCGATTTCGCGTTCGGACTGCAGATCCTGGAGAACCTCGCGAACCGTCACCGGTCGGTTCCACCGCCACACCCTGGTCATGATGGCGTTCTCAAGTTCGCCGAGTTGCCGGACCATAGTGCGGCCAGGATAGGGAGTGAATGGGGCAAATCTTGTGAAGTGCGCCAAACCGGCGCGCCGCCACCCCCCGAAACGGGAAATGCGGCGCGGCGGGCGTGCGGGCGGTGGCCGGCCCCCCCCCCCCCATCCCCCCGGGCCGCCCCCCCCCGAAAAAAAC